>CAZATZ010000007.1:9024-17893 GCA_964488175.1 uncultured Spirochaetales bacterium | reverse complement strand
CGGGTCCCCGTCAATTCCTTTGAGTTTCACCGTTGCCGGCATACTCCCCAGGCGGCACACTTAACGCGTTAACTACGGTACTGAGTTGCCCCAACACCAAGTGTGCATCGTTTACAGCGTGGACTACCAGGGTATCTAATCCTGTTTGCTCCCCACGCTTTCGTGACTCAGCGTCAATTCATGGCTAGAAGCTCGCCTTCGCCTCCGGTGTTCTTCCTGATATCAGCGGATTCCACCCCTACACCAGGAATTCCAGCTTCCCCTCCTGAATTCTAGACTTGCAGTTTCCAGCGCATCAATACGGTTAAGCCGTACGCTTTAACACCAGACTAACAAGTCCGCCTACTCACCCTTTACGCCCAATAATTCCGAACAACGCTCGCCCCTTACGTATTACCGCGGCTGCTGGCACGTAATTAGCCGGGGCTTATTCTTGTGGTACTGTCATCAAGCCTTCATTTCCTAAGACCATTATTCCTCCCACAAAAAAGAACTTTACAACCAAAAGGCCTTCTTCGTTCACGCGGCGTCGCTCCGTCAGACTTTCGTCCATTGCGGAAGATTCTTAGCTGCTGCCTCCCGTAGGAGTCTGGGCCGTATCTCAGTCCCAATGTGGCCGATCACCCTCTCAGGTCGGCTAACTATCGTCACCTTGGTAGGCCTTTACCCCACCAACTAGCTAATAGTGCGCGGGCTCATCCATTAGCGGAGCAAACGCTCCTTTCCTCAAAAAACCAAAGTTCATTGAGCTCATCCGGTATTACCGTGTATCTCTACACTTATCCCCGACTAATGGGCAGATCACCCACGTGTTACTCACCCGTTCGCCACTCTCATATCGGTGCAAGCACCAATAATCCCGTTCGACTTGCATGCTTAAAACGCGCCGCCAGCGTTCGTCCTGAGCCAGGATCAAACTCTCCATGATAAAAACCACCCGAAGGTGGAACTTCATTTACAAATTCAATTCTGTCTAAAAAACATAACTGACAGGTTTGCCAATAAAATTGACAACCTTTTATACACAAGCAGATAAATTTTACACTTACCTGCTAAAAACAGAGACATCTCTCTGCTTAGCGTAACGATTCCATTCCCTTATCATTTTAAAGAACATACCCTCAGTTCACGTCAGGTTTAACCCCGCCGTTCCCTAGAGGACGAGAGTGAATATACCCGTTTGTCACACACGTGTCAATGAATTAGAAAAGTTTTTGCAAAAAAAGAAATTTTATCCTCTTGCCTCTTTTGAAACTCTCTTAAGATACGGACTCAGAAACAGCTCTAAGTAAAGAATTAGTTAACGAGGAGAGGATTTGAATGATTTACACACCAAAACACCTGTCTCGCAAATTTATAGTTTAAATTTGTAGAATATATCTCGACGAGAAAGAATTTTTAATATTTTCAGAAATTTTCCTCTTTAAGATGAAGAAAAATAAAATTTACAAACTCTCTTTCTGACGTTTTTAGAGAATGAGATCAATTTTGACGGCGAAGAATTAACAAAAAACCCCTCTCTTTTGCTCAGACTTACGCACGATTTCCAAGAAGGCGACGACACCGCTTGGTAAAAACCTTGAGAATCGTCTCTATTTTCTCTCTCAATCCCATTCGGCGAAACCGAACCCACCGGTTATCTATTCCATCTTTATCTTGGAAGATCTCTTTTAGGTATTCAAAATCCTCTCTCTTTTCGGGCCAGAGAGAGATCGGAGTTAGGCGAAGTTCTCTCTCGAGCAGATCGTAGATCTTCTCCCTCTCTAAGAGATATTGAGAGCGCCCCTCCTCGATGAAGTCGTGACTCCTCTTTTGAACTCTCTCCTTTTCTTCCTCGCAGAGAATTTGCTTTTGGTTTTCTTTTTGGTTTTCTTGTTTCTGGGGATCAAACAGAAACCCAGTCACGCCGTGTTCAACGTACTCGCTGTGGGTCGGAAAGTCGGGAGTGATAACGCATTTTCCCTTAGCCATCTCGTTGAGATAGCTCATGCCAATTCCCTCAACTAGTCGCGGGGCGATGTAGACTCCCCTCTCTTTTAGGAGAGAGTCGAGCTCCGACCTCTCTTTAAACCACGTCGAGTAGGTGATATTGTATCTTCGTTGATCCCTGTTTGACACCTTCTTTAAGAGATAGCCTGGATCGGGGGAGTTATGAACGTGTAGCTGCGTAATCCCCCACTCGTCGAGATGGGATAAGATCGTTTCGAGAGGAAGAGGCCCACGAAACCAGAAAAACGCTCGGGTCGTGTCTCCCCCCTCAAACGGTTTGGGTTCGGGAAAGTATTGAAGGTAGGTGGAATCGAGTCCAAGGGTGGTGTACCGCCTGTGGAGTACTTCACAAAATGCGAGGATTTTTAGATTTCGATACGGGTAGAGTCTGCTGTAATCGTCTCGACCTCTTTTGAACTCCTCATCAATCATGGGGACGAAGATGGTATTGTGTTTCGAAAATTTATCACTAAATTCTGGAGGATATACAATTTGCCAGAAGATAAGGATGTCGTATTTGGCTACCTCTATCTTATCCCAGAGAGAGGTCTCTTCTTGAAAAGGATCGATCCCTAAAGTCTCAACCGTGTATCTTTCCTCTAAAATTGATTGAAAAAAGTCGGAAGACTTCGTCTTACTGTGAAAGCTATGGCTGATAAACAAGATACGCTTCATTTTTTTCTCCTCTTAAGTACGACTCTCAAGAGAGCAACAAGAGAGTGATAAGGCACTGCAATCCCCCCATTTTTAAAATGGTACCCTAAAAGAGAGAACGAAAGTTCTCTATCGGGCAATTTTTCTAGGGATGTATCGGATATCTAGCTGGAATCTTTGTTCAAATTCTTCAAGAAGTTCTTTTTGATTCGCTGACGTAATCGCCCCACCCTTTTCAGGAGGTTTCTCAGCGGTAAATTAATACGTGTGTATATCTCAACGGCGATAGGGCCAACGAGAGATAAAAGCCAGAGGGGAATCTTTCTATAGTGGTGATAGTAGTATTTTTCCGCCCTTATCATAACGTACAATCGTTTACGAAAGCTCGGATAGTGCTGGCGAATGGTTTGACTCTCGTGATGGAGTACCGATCTGCTCTGGTCGAAATAACTACTATACCCGTGCTTGAGTAACCTCTCCGAAAGAATGACCTCTTCTGCCATTAAAAATGTATTTTCATCGTACATGCCAACCTCTTTAAAGACGGAGGCGTTGATGACGAGAAGAGAGCCTGTTAATTTATAATAGATGCCATTCGAGAAAGATCCATCGTTATAGATCTTCTTTAGTTTAAGAGGAAAGATGTATTTCAGGGGTTTTACCAAGAGAAGAGAGAAGAGCATCTCTACCACATAACGTCGAAAGAACGACTCGTAGTGGCTCGGCGATCTTTGAAACTCTAAGCTCTCTCCATCTAAGATAGCGGGCCCGATATGGACGATCTTTTCGCGCTTCATCTTCTCTACCAAGTAGTCGATCACGTCATCGTCAACAAATTCAATGTCGGTATTTGAGATGAGCAGGTAGTCGATCTCGTAACGCTCCATTAGGTACTGAGCCGCCCAGTTATTCGCCTTTGCGTAGCCTATGTTTTCTGCGCTTTGCAAGACGTGAACGTAGTCGTCAAGTGAGCCATTTTTTGCAAACCCTTCCTTTAAAGCATCTGTCTCAATGGGATCACAACTATTATCGACGATGGCGACTTGGTAGGGAAGTCGTATTTTAGTTAGCTCGTGTTGGACGTAGTGGAGAACCTCTTCATGAGCTTTATAGTTAATCAGTAAAATTCCGAGCATATCCATCGCCTTGGAAGAGAGACCTCCTCTAAACAGAAAAAATTAAACAGGGGTTATCTTGTCACGAGATCTTATCTCGCCCCGTAATTTGTCTCCATCCACGTGAGGTATTCGCCACTCTTAATCTGCTCTGTCCACTCTCTGTTCTTGAGATACCACTCAACGGTGTGACGTAAACCACTCTCAAAGTCGTATTTCTGTCGCCACCCTAACTCTGTTTTCAACTTCTTACAATCGATCGCATACCGCCTATCGTGTCCGGGTCTATCCTTCACGTAGGTAATAAGTGACAAGAGAGAGTCGGGATCAACCTCTAGACTCTCCCCCATGATACGACATAACTCCTCGACGAGTTTAATATTCTCCCATTCGTTCTCACCGCCGATATTGTACGATTCTCCCAGCCGACCCCCTTGAACAATCGCCCAAACCGCACTGTTGTGGTCTTCGACGTAGAGCCAATCACGAATATTCTTTCCGTCTCCGTAAATAGGGAGGGGTTGTTTTTCAAGTATTTTCTCTATCACGACGGGAATCAGTTTCTCGGGAAACTGATAGGGGCCGTAATTATTGGAACAGTTGCTTATCGTGATGGGAAAATCGTAGGTATGAAAGAAACTTCTTACGATGTGATCGGAGGAGGCCTTACTCGCCGAATAGGGGCTGCGGGGATCGTAGGGGGTATCCTCAACGAAGTAGCCCTCTTCTCCTAGAGAGCCGTAGACCTCATCGGTACTCACGTGGTGGAATAAAACACCCTCTTGAAATCCTTTTTCGATCTGCCAGTGGGTTTTTGCTCCATTTAATAGATTCAGAGTCCCCAAGACATTCGTCTCAACAAAGGCGGAGGGATTTTCAATCGATCGATCAACGTGACTCTCAGCGGCGAGATGAATCACCGTATCGGGGTTATATTTCTCAAAGAGCTTGCGAACTTTTGAACCGTCACAGATATCTACCTTCTCAAAAAAATACCGTCCCGCTTTATCACCTTCCTCGCCATACTTCTCATTGACGTCAGCAAGACTCGCCAAATTCCCTGCGTACGTCAGAGAGTCGACGTTGATTATCCTCCCTGAGAACTCGGTCGATTCAAAGAGGTAGCGAATCAGATTTGAACCGATAAACCCAGCTCCTCCGGTGATCATAATCGTCTGCAATTTTCTCATTAAGAGACTCCTTTGGTTGACAAATATTTCTCTAGCGACTCTTCCCAGCGGGGAATGGTTAGACCAAACGTACGCTCGATCTTCTCTTTTGATAAAAGGGAGTAGCTCGGTCTTTTTGCCTTGGTGGGAAATTCCGAAGAGGAACAAGGAGAGATATCACACTCGCTGGTGATAAGATCGAGCGCTCTCCCCCGTCGGTAAATTTCACAGCCAAATTCGAACCAAGTCGTCTCTCCAAGATTGGAAAAGTGGTAGATCTCACAGAGGTCTTCTCTCTCTCTGTTTTGTCGTGTCTGCTGTAAAATAGCGAGAGTTGCCCGAGACAGATCCACCGTCCATGTGGGGCTACCGTGCTGGTCGTCAACGATCTTTAAGCTCTCTTTGGTATTCATGAGAGAGAGCATCGTATCGACAAAGTTTTTCCCGTGAGAGCCGTAGAGCCACGCCGTTCGTATGAGATAGGAAGAGCAGCCACTCTCTCGAATCGCCTCTTCGCCCTCGTACTTCGTCTTCCCATAGACCCCGATGGGAGCGACGGGGTGATCCTCTGTCAGAGGAGAGTTTGTCTCTCCGTCAAAGACGTAATCGGTTGAGAAGTGGATCAGTGTGTAGTTATTTTCACGGGAGAGGTCGGCTAAATTCTTAGCCCCCAAAACATTGACTCGATAGGCGAGTTCGCTCTCGTCTTCGGCTAAATCAACCGCCGTATAGGCCGCGCAATTAATAATATGCGTTATCTCTTCTCTCTGTGAAAATTCCCCGAGAAATTTTTGGAGCGATGTTTTATCGCAGATATCGACCTCAAGAGAGGTCGCAACATAGTCAATCTTCTCTCGATGTAACAAGAGGCAGAGATCACTACCGAGCATTCCTTGGTGACCGACAACCCAAATCACGATAAATCTCTTACCTGTATCTCTTTAAGACGGGGTAGTTTTCTATCTTTTTCGGAGAGTTTTACCCCCTGTTCGCTAGAAATTCCAAGAAGTTCAAAGGGCCAATCGATCCCGAGATCGGGGTCGTTGTAGAGAACGCCTCCATCCGCCTCAAAATTATACTCCGCCGTGCATTTGTAGAGAAAATGTGTCTCCTCGGCAAGAGTCAAAAACCCGTGTCCAAATCCAGGCGGGAGGTAAACCATCGTGTTGTTTTCCTCGGTAAGTTCGATGCCGTACCACTCTTTAAACGTCGGCGAGTCGACTCTTAAATCGACAGCAACGTCCCAGACGGCCCCTTTGATGACTTGAACCAGTTTACCTTGGGCGTACTCTTTTGTCTGAAAATGCAACCCTCTTAACGTACCCAAAGAGGAGAAGCTATGGTTATCCTGATGAAACTCTTCGCTGATTCCATTCGCAAAAAATTCACTTTTTTTATACGTCTCCTTAAAGAAGCCTCTCTCGTCACGAAAGAGACGGGGTTGAATGACTTGTAGACCAGAGAGAGGAGTCGGCTTAAACTCAAAAGGCATCAACTCTCCCCCAGCACGCCGATTAGGTATTTCTTGTACTCAGGGTTTTTTGTTCTCTCAATCAAATCCGAGAACGCTCTCTCACCGATAAACCCCTTTTTGTAGGCGATCTCTTCGGGGCAAGCAATTTTGAGTCCCTGTCTCTCCTCTATCGTTTGAACAAACTGCGAAGCCTCTAAAAGAGACTTATGCGTTCCCGTGTCAAGCCACGCATACCCTCTTCCCATCAGCTCAACCTTCAACTCACCCCTCTTTAGGTACTCTTTATTGACATCGGTGATCTCCAGCTCTCCTCGAGGAGAGGGCTTAATATTCGCCGCAATATCGAGAACGGTTGAGTCGTAAAAATAGAGTCCAACAACGGCGTAGTTAGATTTTGGATCCGTGGGTTTTTCCTCGAGAGAGACGGCGTTTTTATCCTCGTCAAACTCGACAACGCCGTAGCGTTGGGGGTCATCGACGTAGTAGCCAAAAATCGTAGCTCCCTGCGTCTCTTCTTTCGCTTTTTGTACCAGTCTTTGAAACTCGTGCCCGAAGAAAAGGTTATCTCCCAAGATGAGGCAGACAGAGTCGGTTCCGACAAATTCTCGCCCGATAATAAAGGCCTCTGCTAATCCGTTGGGAGCCGATTGGACGGCGTATTCCAGCCTCATTCCCCACTCGCTACCATCTCCTAACAGAGATCGAAAAAGGGGGGTATCTTCGGGGGTAGAGATAATCAACACCTCTTTAATATCGGCCAGCATGAGGGTCGAAAGGGGGTAGTAGATCATCGGTTTATCATAGATAGGAAGTAACTGTTTACAGATGGTCTTCGTAGATGGGTAGAGTCGAGTACCACTACCACCAGCCAAGATAATTCCCTTCATCTTTTCATCTCCATCTCTTATTCTCTTCGTTTATTTTTATTTCCACAACAGAATAATTTTTTTGAGTATGTTCTAATAAAAGAGAGATGTCAACGAGAGAGCAGAACACAGAGAACGAGAAAGAGCGATTTCAAACCTCGCTGTCGGCTTGTAGCACAAAGAGAGCGAGAAGCGAGCAGAGTATCATCTGCAGAGCATCACCGAGCAAAGCATCATCAAATGGAAAAGAATTTTCTACTCAGCACAGAGCCGTTCGAGAGCGATCCACGCCTCATTCGTTACTTCGAGTAGTCCCTCGAAGGAGAGAACCGTGACCTCATTCTTTTGAACAAGGATGATCCCCTCTTTCTCTATCTCACGGAAAAACTCTTCCAACTCCTCCCCTCTCATCCGCAAAACCCCCTCTAAAAGATATTCGGAAAAGTTGAGAACGTACACTTTCTTCTCCCCACCATCAAGGGCTTGCACCACGAGTCCCTTCATTTTACCGAGCAGGGCACGCAAGAGGAGATAGAAACGGGTTTGCATAGGGGCAGATTCTATGAGTTGAGCGAGAAAAGGATCAAAACTCCCGTATGCTCCTAAATTCCTCACCGCATCGTAGAAGAGAGTATCTCTTGCTGGATCTTCCTCTATATAACGCTGCACCACCTTAGAGTCATTGGGAAGATACACGATCTCAACCGGTGTTAATGCCATACAGAAGAGTTGAGAGGTACTATTTTCAAAAAAGGCTTTTTCGCCAATTAACGTCTTCTCCCCACTCAAGAACTTTAATCTTAACTCTCCCTCATCAAATTCAAAGAATCCGACAAACCCCTTATTAACAATCGTTAATCCTGTCAAGTTATTCGATAAAAAAATAACAGACCCCATTCTGTATTCGATCGTCTTAGTCTCTTTCCAAGGGGTAAGTAAGGTTTTGTAATCTACTTGGTTCTTGTCCATTTGTTCGAGAACAGTCGTCAAAACATCCTCTTTGATCTCGTTCAACATGCCCTTGTGTCCTTTACTCAAAATCAAGGAATGGGCGTAACAGGAGGCGACCGACTCCCACTCTTTCTTTTTCGCATAAAAGAGAAATGCGTCGGCGTGTCTCTTCGCCAAAGAGCGGGCACTCATTTTTCTTAGATCAGCACCTAAATAGGTGTGTTGTCTCATGTCCATAAATGCCTTTAGTCCCCGATAAGAGGCGGCAGCATTTTGCTTAAAGTCGATCAAGCGCACCCACAAGTCGCCGAAAGGAAGAACCAACGTCGCCGCTGGTGACAAGGCGTAGGCGTCACATCGATAAACGGTACCACCAATGCTCTCCATTGCATTGATAACACCACCCTGTTTTATTTTATACTCGAAGGTACCTCGATCGTGGTAGAAGCGAACCATGACCTCACCTTTAAGGACAAAATAGGTTCTGGTCTCGCGAATTCCTCTCTCTATAATTTGTTTGCCTTTTGTCCACATCTGAATAGGCTCAGCCACAATAGTTCCTCCTCCGCAGAGATTTTGTAAAATTTAAGTTTCTTCAATTTTCGAAAAGGTTGAGTTTTTAGAGGTATCCTCAAGCATATAGACCCGAAA
>CAZATZ010000007.1:0-8924 GCA_964488175.1 uncultured Spirochaetales bacterium | reverse complement strand
TATTAATCAAGGAAAAAAGAGTGTTTTTCTTCTCTCCATTTAATTTCTTTACACAAAAAAGAGGAAATAAGGAAAAGAAGATAGAAAGAGATTAAGAGTACGTCTCTCTCTCTTCTTTTATATCCGAGTCTCTGAGTTCTTCAAAGTACCTCGAAAAAGTCGATTTCAGAAAACAACGGAGATTTTTTTAGGTAAGCAAAGGAGCTGGAAGCGGAGTTTTTCAAAGATTTACCACGGTGCTAAATGGTTATTTTAGCGCCGCTAATTTACCAAAAATGATCATAATGATAGATGAAAAAGGGTTCTTGAAAGGCGTCCTTCATAAGGAAGAGGTGTTGAGTCAATCCCTAAAAATGACGATGCTCATCTAGGAGTGCGATATAAAGAAATAAAGAAGAAATAGCGAAAAAGGAGAGAGCAGAAGACGTGAAAGAAAAAGAGTCTCAGAATTTAAACGTTTTCTCTCTCTTTCTGTTTGGTTTTCTCGTTTACTTGGATTCCAGCTTTTCTTGGGATTGTGGACGGAATCCGATATTTGAGAATGTCGGACGATGAATTTGAGATGATGAGCCTACCGAAAGATTCCTTTTTGCCTGTTGGTACCTTCGTGGGGAATTATGAGCCACTCCCCGATCTTAGCGAAACACAAGAAATTGATCGAAATTCAGAAAAGTTGAAAAAGACAGTGGGGAGCGAAAAGTTGGAAAAGACAGTGGAGAGCATAGAAAAAGGTAAAGAAATCTTTTTCATCTATATAGACGCAAAATCAAAAATAACAAAGAGGAAAGTTTATATAGATGAAATATCTGACAACCATATCCAAGGGCGTTGTGCCGAGGCAAAAGCTCTAAGAATTTTTAGAAAGGATCGGATTCTTGAAATATTTAATGTTCAAGAAGAGATGGATGGCAAACTCTCTTATTACCAGTCTCAAGACATAACACCTCCAGAAAAGAAAACGTCCATACCAATGAGTCAAGGTGTTATCGATATTTGTTTTACAGGATTTGACGCAGATACTAAACGGAGATTAACAGAATTGGCGAAGGAGAAAGAAATTACAATCAGAGTTGGTGTTACCAAAGATCTGAGTTTCCTTTGTTGCGGGAAGAGTCCTGGACCAGTAAAACTCAAAAAGGCGAGAGAAGTAGGAGCTATCATACTCAGTGGAAAAGAGCTAATCACTTTATTTGAGACTGGAGAAGCTCCCTTAGACGAAGAGAATATTTGAGCTAACGAGATGAGAATGAAGCTTCCGAGAGGGGGCTTTTTTTGTTTTTTTTGGGGGGGCCACCTTTGGTGTACCTTTTTACAAGATTTTTATTCTTTTATCGATATTTGGCGATTATCTAAGAGTCGTTGTATTTGTATTTAAAAGGGAAAAGGAGGGAGCAGAAGACGTGAAAGAAAAAGAGTCTCAGAATTTAAACGTTTTCTCTCTCTTTCTCTTTGGATTTTTTCTCTCTCTTCCTCTTTATTCGATGGAAAAAGAGAGGGTCTCAGATCTCCTCTTTGACTTAAGGGAGGGGGCGAATTTTAACACAGAGAAAAGATTAGAGGAGAAACCTCTTCTGAGTCTCGTGGCCTCTCGTTACGCTCTTAGCCTAAAGGAGAGCGGGTTTTTAAGCCACTACCTCCAAGGAGAGAGAGATACCCCTCTGCAACGAGCGAGAGAGGCGGGAGAGACAGGAGTGCAGATTGGTGAAATCTTGGGCGTCTCGTCGAGTGCTGAAGAGCTGATTTTAGCGTGGAAAAATAGCCCGACACATCTCTCCGCCATCTATTCGTCAAAGTGGAATCAGTACGGAATGGGTATCACCGATCTAGAGGATGGTCGTTCACTCGTTGTCGTACTCTTTAGCAGCTCCGTTTTAAAGAGCTGGGATCAATCGACTCCAGAGCCTCGGAGAAATCCCCCCTTTCAGGAGGTAAAACTCTGCTATCTAGAGAGTGAGAAGATCAAGAGATCTCTTTTCGACGTCACCTACCTCTCGCACGAACTCTTTCCGTTCGAGTCAAAGGGGGAAGAACCATTCACTGGAAGAGAGCGGGAGAAAGGGTGTCAAATCTATCGAATCTCAAAAGGAGAAGAGCGTGGCGTCTTAACTATCTACGCCGATGGAGTCGCCAAAGACCGCCTCACTCTCCAGCCCGAAAATGGTCTGGAGTAAGAAAAGAGTCTAGAGTAAACAGAACCATTCCCAAGAGTTCAATTTTTACCCGTGAGTCTAAACGTCTTGCAAGAGAGAGAGATAGGAGTTGTACCTCTCCTCAGAAATACTCCCTTCTGATAGCCCTCTCTTTACCGCACACTTCGGTTCGTGAATGTGCGTACACTGCCGAAAACGACACTCACTCGCCCTCTGATCGATCTCAGGAAAACCCCTCTGAATATCTTGAGGAGAGAGATCTTCAAGCAGGACGGTTTTAATCCCAGGGGTGTCGATATAGAGCGTTTTTTCAGAGAGGGGAAACGCTCTGGCAAAATTGGTGGTGTGTCTTCCGCGCTTGTAGCGGAGTGAAATCTCTCCGATTTTTTGAACGGGTTCGGGAAGTAAGCGATTTAACAGAGAGCTTTTACCGACCCCTGACTGACCCATAAAGAGAGAGCTTTTTCCATCGAGGGCAGAGCGAAGATCTTCAACCCCCTCCCCCGTCAACGCAACGGTTTTGATCGTTCGATATTCGAGAGATTCATAGAGCGAGAGAAGGGCTGGTGTATCGGAATTCTTGCCGAGAGTTTCGTCTCGCTTGTCCCATTTATTGAAGACCAAGAGAACCTCTTCGATCTCGTGAAACCTCGCCCGCACTAAGAGACGGTCGACAAACTGGGGGAGAAAAGGGGGATCTTGGCAAGAGGCAACAAGGACGATTTGATCGATATTCCCAGCGATCGTCTGCTGTAGTGTTCTCTCTCGATTCCAGCGACCGAACTCGCTCTTTCGCGGTAGCCGTTCGTAGATCTGGTAGGGATCTCCTTTGACCAAGACCCAATCGCCGGCGACGAGCGGGGAGTATTCGAGGGAGTATTCGGGATCGTTGAAAGAGAGCCGTTTACCTTTGAGTTCTGCCTGAATCTCTTCACCACTCTCTAGCAGGAGGGTAAAACGGTTTTTAATCCCAAAGAGAACGCGCGCTTTCATCTATTTTTTTTACCTCTTTCTACTTTTTGGAATACCTCTAAAAAGTCGATTTCTAAAACTAAGACGAAAAAGATTTTCTAAAATCGAGTTTTTCGGGACGTCCTATCTCTGATTTCGTGGTCAGCCTCATCTCTTCTCTTCACCCCACATCAAGTATAACTCTAATGAATCGCTCTCAATTATACCACCATATTCAACCGATCCTTTTCCTAATGGCGGAGTAGTCCGCTAGAGCGTACCTCTAAAAACATCTTTTGATCTTACTTACCTATTCCCATTTCGAGATTAGATAAACATAATTTTAAATGAAGGGCACCTCTAAAAAACCCTTAAACCCGTTGGCGGATATCTTCTAGGATGTCGAGCAGAGAGAGAGTTACCTTATGAAAATTATTACTATCGCCAGTGGAAAGGGGGGGGTTGGAAAATCAATCATTGCGAGTAATGTAGCGATCGCCCTAGGAAAAGAGGGGAAAAAAGTCACCCTCTTGGATCTCGATCTGGGAAGTTCCAACCTCCAGCTAATGCTAGGTGCCACTCAGGCGAAAACAGGAATCGGACATCTAATTCTCGACCCTCAAATTCCCGTAGAAAAGGCGATCAATCCGACTCTCTATAAAAATCTAAACTTTATTCCCGGCGAGATGGAGTTGCCTGGATTGGCCGATATTCCGAACTCGGTGAAGGGACGGATTCGTGAAATCATCCAATCGGTGAAAGGGGACTACCTCATCATCGATTTGGGGGCGGGTTCGCATCGAAACTCCTTGGATTTCTTCCTCACGGGTGATATCAATTTACTGGTCGTAACACCCCATCCAACCTCTCTGCTCAGTGGGTACCTCTTTCTCAAGAGTTGTACCTTTTTCCTACTTGTGAAATCCTTTGCACGAGAATCTCCCGCGAGTACGCTTCTACTCTCTCTACGAAAAACGGGAGACTTACAGCGGATCCTCTTGAAAGATCTCTTGAAAGATTTAAATCGATTGGACGAAGAGGGAGTCGCTCGCTTTTCTCAATCGGCGAAGCTCTTTCTACCCCGTCTTATCGTCAACCAACTAAATGACCCCAGCGACCTAAAAACCTCTGAAAAATTACTCCGCTCGGTCAAACATTTTCTCGATCTGGATCTGCACCTCATCAACACCTTCTACCACTCAAAAGGGATGAAGCAGGCGTTAAAATCTCGACTCCCCATGGTAGAAGCTAGCCCCAAAGATACCTTTAGTCAATCGGTTATGCGGTTGGCGAGACGGATCATCGAGGTGTTTGGTGAGGGGGGAGAGAGACTCTCTTTGGATGAGATTGAAAACGATTTATATCTCGATTTTTCACAACAAGAGAAAGCGTTGGAAGATCTCCTCCATACGGGCGAGTTGAGTCAGGGAGATTTAATCGATGCGACGCATAGCCAAAACATAGCCCTCAAACAGCTCAAAAATGAGAACACACGGTTACGCCAATCCCTGCAAAAAGCCATCGATGCGGGATTTTCTCCCGATGCTTGATGATTCAAAATGGTTTTCCGCTTCGGCCCAATCTCGACTAGCCGACTCTCTCGATTCTCTCCAAAAACTCCTCCCATCAACCGACAAATCGATCGATAAATCAACCGACACGCCGACCGAAAAACCAGCCGATAACTCGAACCAAATCTCCAACTTGAATCTACCCTTCGACGATGCATCTAGTGACAATAAATTGGGGGAAGAAGAGGAGATCGACTTTACCTCGGGAAGAGTTTTTGACCTGCTCAAAGAGTACACCTTAGCGCTGGAATCGATCAATCAACATACCAACTTTGTCAAATGTGAAGGTGAGCAATTTGTCCGAGACCACCTCTTAGACGCCCTCAGTGCGGGACACGTCCTCGCACGGAGAGAGAATCACTGCCGAACGATGATGGATATCGGCTCGGGGGGAGGACTCCCAGGGATTCCCCTCGCAATTCTCTTTCAAGAACGTCAATTTTTTTTGGTAGAGCGTAAGAAAAAGCGTGCCGACTTTCTACGGTATGTCACGCACCGATTAAAGATGGAGAGACGAGTAAAAGTCTTGGAATGCGATCTGCGTGAAGTAGAGGAGCGAGTCGATCAAGTCATTTTACGCGCCTTCCTCCCCTTAACACCCACCTCTTGGCGATTGATACAGAGTCCCCTTCTTCCCTCGGGAAAGGTTCACTTTTACAAAGGAAAAAAAGAGAGTATTCAAGGAGAGCTAAACTCTCTGAATGGGTTATATTCTCAGTGTGAGATGACGGTTTTACCCTCCTTTTCCAAAGAGTCAAAAGAGAGGCACCTTCTAACCCTCTCTCCCCAAAAAAGATAACGAGTCATCCGAGGAGTGCGGGAGCCTAGATAGCTATGAGTTCAAAGACAAATTCAACGAAAGAGTCGCCGAAGAGTCAGCCAGCAAATCAACAAGACAAAACGATGAACTCCCTTCGATGTGCGATCATCGGAACGGGTAGAATTGGCTCTCTCTTAGAGAGAGATCTCAGGCGTGAGAAACCAGCGACTCACGCCGGTGCGATCGCCGACAACCCCGAGTGCCTCTTGGCAGCGGGCGCAGATATCGATAGAGATCGCTTAAAAGAGTTTGGGGAGGATTGGAATCTCTCCCCCGAACACCTCTACACCGAGGCAGAATCGATGCTTCAGAGTGAGTCGATTGATATTCTACACATCTGTAGCGAGACGGAGGGACATATTCCCCTCTTGCGATTAGCGGTGCAACACCGAGTCCCCGTTGTCGTACTAGAAAAACCGATCTCCCACACGGTAGAGGAGGCACTAGAGGGAGAAAAAATTCTTGCAGCTGGAGCGACTCGAGTCGTTGTCAATCACGAACGACGATTCTGTCTAGATTACAACCACGTCAAAAAGGTCGTCGAAGATCTCCGCTACGGTCAAATTTGCTCGGTAAGAACCCGCCTCTTTATGGGAAGAAGGAGGGGCTTAAAGGACGTTATCACCCACGACGGAACTCATCTTTTTGATATTTTACGGTATCTCTTCGGAGAGTTAAAGCTCCTTCAAACGGGGGGGAACATCAATCGAGACGAGATGGATAGACACGAGATCGATCCACAAGATATCGATGAAGAATCAGGGGGGTGCGAAACCCTCTCTCTCTGGTTAGAGGGGGAGAGGGTACCCGCCATAGAGATGGAGTTTGGTAGAGGGAGAGACTATCTACTTTTTGAGCTGGATCTCTCTTTTGAGAGGGGACGAATCGTCGTAGGAAACGGGGAGTACCACGAGTTTGAGAGTATCGATTCTCCCTTTTACGAAAATTTTCGTTCACTGAGTCGAAAGGATATCGAATTTCAGGAGACGGGATATTTTCGCCACATGATGGCTCACGCCGTCGAACTTGCCAAAAACCCTTTGCAAGAGAGTCTCTCTTCTTTTGATGACGGATTGGCGACCTTGAGAGTGATTGAGTCAGTCACAAGAGGGGGAGAGGCGAAAGAGGTGTCACAAGAGACGCTGCAAGAGCAGTTACGTCGAAGATAAAATCGACCCTTAAAAAACGCTTCCAAACTCTGAAAAACGTTGCAAGTTACCTCTCAAAAGCCCTCGACCAGATTCGAACTGGTGACCCCTTCCTTACCATGGAAGTGCTCTACCGACTGAGCTACAAGGGCGTAAGATGAATACAGATTTCTAACGTCCTGTGAATATAAATTTTATTCGGATCTTTGTCAATTCAGAGAGGGAAAATCTCTAGAGGGTACCTCTAAAAAATCGATTTCAGAATATAGCGAAGATATTTTTTAGAGACACCCCCTTATGTATTTTTAAACTTCTCATACTCTTGTCTTTTAATTTCAAGAATTTTTTCAAGATTTATATCCATGAGTCCTTGCAGGTAAGAGTTCCATGCGGCATCGATATCGGTTGAATTTAATACCCACTGTTGAGATTGCGTGCGTACAGAGGTTTGCAACCAAGGTTCGTCGAGTTCATCATAGGTCTTCATCTGCTCTTTAGAAAACTTCAATTGGGGGAAAGGTTGGATGATGTTATTCTCAAAATATAATTTCATCCCAGCGGTTCCAACATCAGACATCCACCCAAATTCATAATTCGGATCGACGACGACTCCTATAAAATCAATATGACCCTGTTCTCTCAAGACTTGCAAGGCTCCTCTCTCGGGATCATTGAGGACTTTTGCTGTAAATCGAGGGACTCCCTTATCATCCATTGTCCAATCTTCATTTTCTATTCCGTAATTCCACAGCCTACGCCCCTCTGGAGTAAACCAGAAATCAAAATACTCCATAATACCTTGTGGATCCTCTGCGACAGCCGAGATACCCCAACCACCGCGAAAACTTTTCCGGCTTAAAACGGTTCGAACTTTACCATTAACGCTTGGTGGCAGAATCGCTTTAAAGTTAAAGCCTTCAATTTTACTCGCCAACTTCGCATTGTAGTTGCCTGTACTACCAAACCAATCTATCGTAGCACCCCCCAGATTATTGTTTAGCATATAATCACGAGTTTTCGGGCCACGAGTAAAAATCTCTGGATCTATGAGTCCCATCATATACCATCTTTGCATCGTTTTCAACGCCGTTTTATAACTCTCTTGAGCAGGACCGAAGACAACTTCATCTTGTTCATCGATATCAAAAGAGGAAGAGGCGTTGAATAGATCGACAAGAACTTCGAACACAGAAGCGGGGGAAGCACTACGTTTAAAGAAGGGGATTTCATCAGCAATCCCGTTACCGTTGGGATCTTGCTCTTTAAAGGCGATGAAAACGGTTTCTAGCTCTTCTATCGTCGTAGGAGTCGCTAAATTAAGTTTATCTAGCCAGTCTTGTCTGATATAGAGACCCTGAGAAATTTGCAGTTCAGGGGGTTGATAGAAAGGAATTTGATAAATATGACCACTAGGGGTTTGAGCTCCATAGAGTGCCTTTGGATTCGAATCGAGATAACTTTGAATATGGGGGGCATGCTCCCTAATCAGATCTTCTAGTGGAATTAGTTTCCCCTCTATTCCTAGTAAATCAAGCTTTGATGCATCCGTAAAAGAGACAATATCTGGCAACTCTTTTCTCTGCATTAAGATAAAAGATTGTCGTTCATCGGTCGCACCCTCTGACACACTTCCTATCAGCGTAACCCCTGTGAGTTCTTTAGCTTTAACAAAAATGGGATAATCGTCACGGAACGCCTTATTCGAAAACATTTTAAAGATGCTATACTCCCGCTCTCTTAACGGCTTAGTTTTACTCTTCTCGCAACTCACCATCACAACAGTTAATGCGAGTACCAAAAAAATAGTTCTCTTTTTCTTCATCATTTTACCTTCCTTATTAGACTCAATTTGTAAAAACAGCATTTTACGCTGGAGCACCTCTAAAAACGGAGATTGGTCGAGATTCAGTACGAGACTAAATGAATCTTTCGACCAAGTCATAATACGTCTTGAGATTGCCAGAAAAGATCGAGTTAGAAGTGAAAAAGACGTTATTTTTAGAACCGTATACTACAATATAAGGTTAATGCTCTTTTAAGGGTACCTCTAAAAAGGCGATTTCAGGAAATAACGAAGAAATTTTTAGCGATATCCTTTAGAGTACCCTCTAAAAATTCGGTTTCAGGAAATAACGAAGAAATTTTTTGGCAAGTTGAGACGCTAAAAACGGAGGGTAGGAATACCTAGACGATTAAATACATCATTTTTTTCATCGCACTAGAAGAGTATCCTTTTAAACACATCATTCTTGCTGATCTGCAATATAATTAAGAGCGGAAGGTC
>CAZATZ010000006.1:6820-18440 GCA_964488175.1 uncultured Spirochaetales bacterium | reverse complement strand
ATTTAACACACGATAGAAAAACCTACGAATCGAAAAAAATAAAACAGTACCAGAGGAATCCCTGCGACCAAAACAACCTTAGAAGAGAGTCCAAGAAAATTTTTCGTCTAAAAACTGAGAACAGAGTTCAGCCCCTCTCTTTCCAAATTCTGTGCAAAACTACACGAGTATTTCAATCCAGTCACAACAGACCTTGAAATTGACAGAAAATATCAAGTGAGAAATGAAAAGACGTTTTTTAAAGATGCCTCTCTTTGAAGTGATTCAAAAGGGAAGAAAAAACAAGATTACGCCCCGAAAAAAGAAAAGAAAGGGAGATCGAAGAACTCGATTTCAGAGATAAAGGATACCTCTAAAGAGTCGATTTCAGGAATATCACGAAGAAATTTCTTCTCCAATCAAGGAACTGGAAACGGAGTTTCGTTGGGCTAAATGAGTATTTCAACCGAGACACAGACACGACACAATACAAGACGCAAGAACTTGGAATTGACAGAAAAGATCGAGTTAGAAATGAAAAAGAGTTTTTTAGAGGGACGCAAAGGGCGAACAGGGGTTGACAAGAGACTCTATTGTTTAATAATTAGACTGGTATTTTGGAGAGGTGTCCGAGTGGTTTAAGGAGCACGCTTGGAAAGCGTGTGTACTTGAAAGGGTACCGGGGGTTCGAATCCCCCTCTCTCCGTGAAGAAATATAATAGAGGTAACTCTAAAAAAATCGATTTCAGGATGTAACGAAGGAATTTTTTGGCAAGGCAAGGAGTTGAAAACGGAGTTTAGCCAATATTTACCACGGTGCTAAATGAGTATTTCAGCCAAGCTGTAACAAACTTTGGAATTGACAGAAAAGATCGAGTTAGAAATGAAAAAGAGTTTTTTAGCGATGCCCATAGGAGAGATGACTGAGCGGCCGAAAGTGGCACCCTGCTAAGGTGTTGTAGGGGCAACCTTACCGGGGGTTCGAATCCCCCTCTCTCCGTAAAGTATAAGTATTTGAAGTAAGAATTAAATTGTACCCGTGGCTCAGCTGGATAGAGCATTAGATTGCGGTTCTAAAGGTCGGAGGTTCGAATCCTCTCGGGTACGTAGTCATATTATGAAACAGAGAGAAGGAGCGATCCTTCCCCCTGCTCAGACCAAGGTCGAGTTTTTCACGCTCGGGGTTCCTGCGAAGGAGGTGTGACGCCGCTACGGCGAGTTGCCCCTCCTCTCGCTAAGATTTACAGCCGAACCAAGGAGAGAAACTCCCCCTTCGGCAAAAATCAACTGACAAAATCAACTCACCACAACCAGAACCACAATAAAGTACCTCTAAAAAGTCGATTTCTGGAAATCACGAAGATAGTTTTTGTCCTGTCGAGAGTCTAAAGACGAAGTTTAGCCGAGATTTCCTACGATGCTGAATGAGTATTTTAGCCAAGCTATCATCGATCTTGCGATCTTGCTTGCGGTCTTGCGTGTGACAGAAAAGATCGAGTTAGAAATGAAAAAGGGTTTGTTTAGAGTTACCCCACAGAGGAAAAATTCTTTTTCCTAATGAGAGAGGTTGCATTTGTCCAATCAAAATCGGTATAATTCTCAAGACTGAGCAAAGAGTCTTTTCTCTTCCCATTTTTAAACTCTTCGGAACGAATAGAAAGTCTCAAACCTCTCTTTTTCCAAATTTTCATTTTTTTGCCTATTTTGCTTATACGAGAATAAGGTCTGTATTAGAATAAGGGTGGGAACTTCAAGACTGCCCAAACGTACCACCCCTTAAAAAATTTAATGTTGCTTTTAAAAGGTATTTTATTTCATGTCCGTCGTTATCAATGTTCTTAATATTTTCTTCTTTGTCCTCTTGCTTATCAGTGCCGTTGGACTCCTCTTTTTTATCTTGATCCAAAACGATCAAGGAGACGGGTTTGGCTCTGCTTTCGGAGGAAGTTCCAACGCATCGATGGGAGTCGCAGCCCCCTCCCCTCTGGCAAAAATAACGACTCGACTCGCCATTGTTTTTATCGTCTCCGTTTTAGCGACCGCCTTTTTTAGCTCCCGCGAGAGAGAACCCGATCAAGTTCTCCAAGAGATTCAAGAGAGTGGTCAACCCCTCTGGTGGGAAGAGGATAATCTCTCCAATGATGGGAGTGCCACGACTCAAACTATCACAGATGAGCTTAAAAACGGTGGGGATTCGAACAGCACTGAAGCTCTCCCCGCCCCCCAAGTGACTGAAGTAACCAAGGTTATACCCGCCGAAGTTATTACTGATACTGCCACCGAGGCAGAGAGCCTCCCCGCCTCAAAAGAGTAAGCGAGCGGGTGATTTAATCCCTTCTGAGAAGGGGTTAAGCGGTGCAACGAATTCGAAAGAATTATCGTCGTACACTCGTCGTACAATAAATACCATTATAAGAGCTGTCGTAAAAAATCGTAAGGCAACCCCTACGAAGGAGATATTTCATGTTTTGTCAAACTCCCCCTTTCCGTAAAATTCTCTCCTTGGTTGTTCTCTCTCTCTCCTCTCTTGGTGCGATGGCACAAGCTATCGATCCCCCTCTGGCGACCGTACGCCTTAACAAAACCGAAGTCATCGGGACGACCTATTTTAACAAGCAGATCTCTCTTCTTGAGAAGCAGAGTGGCAAAAAAATAGACCAAGAGACAAGAAAAGTCCTTCTTCAGAGCTTGATCGATGAAAAACTCGTTTTACAAGCGGCTGAAAAAGAGAATATTCGAGTTAGTCGAGACGAGGCGGTTCAATTTGCCATCCAGATGCAGACGCAACAGACCGGCAATGCGATGACAGAGGCTCAACTGCTCGATTACATCGATAAAAATACTCCGATCAGCTCCAAAGATTTCATCCAGAAGATGCAAGATCAATTGATTTGGCAGAGGTATCTACAAAAAGAGGCCGTTGCGAGAAAGGGATCCGCCGCTCCCAAGGTCACCGAAAAAGAGATTCAAGATTTCTATAAAGCTCAGGCGACAACCTTTGTCAATCCAGATTTGGTTCTCTTTAAACACATTTTTTATCAGACTCAAAATTTAAGTCCCACCGAAAAAGAGGCGAAAAAAAAGAAGGCTGAAGCGACACTCGCTGAGCTAAAGAAGAAAGAGGCTACCTTTGAGGAGAAGGCTCTCAGTGATTCAGAAGATACCCTTTCCAAAGATAAAGGGGGGGAGGTCGGATACGTCGCAGAGAGTGAGGCCGTTATTGTTCAAACCTTCGGACAACCCTTCGTCGATACCCTCTTTTCACTTAAAGTCGGCGAATTAAGCGACATTGTAACCTCGTTAGTAGGGTACCACATCATCACCGTAGAGAAGAAAGTACCGAGAAAGTTTTTATCCTTAGACGATACGATCCGCCCCGATCAGACGGTAACAGTTAAAGAGTATATCAGAAATGGTCTTTTGCAAGAGAAGGAGCAGAAGGCCGTCCAAGCCGTCGCCGAAGGAATCGTAGCGGATTTACGAGAAAAATCAGACGTGAAGATACTAAGTGAAGAGTATAAAAGTTAAGGAGAAGGAGCTCTCTCGCCGTCGCCAAGCTCGTCTCCTCGCTATTCAATCACTCTACGCCAGTGAATTTACCCAAGGTCGTTACGACTCTCTTCTCTTGCAATTCTTATGGGTCGAGACTCCCCCCTCTTCTGAAATCTCTCTCTACGCCGTTACCCTCTATCACCTATCTCAAGAGAACGCAGAAGAGATCGATCTGATCATCAAAAAACATCTGAAAAAATGGAGTTTTGAACGATTAAATAGAGTAGATCTCTGTATTCTAAGAGTTGGTATCTGTGAATTGCACTATCAACCAGAGGTACCGAGTGCCGTTATTTTAAACGAAGCCCTCGAAATTGCTAAATTACTTGGCTCTCCTCAATCTTCAAAATTTATCAACGGGATTTTGGATAGTGTCAAAAAAGAGGTGAGAGAATAACTCTCGTTTGAGAGCTACCTTGAAAGAATCGATTCCAGAAAAGATCGAGTTAGAAATGAAAAAGAGGTTTTTAGAGGTACCCTTTCTTCATGGAACGTAAAAAAACGACTATTCTTATCCTCTCCATCGTTGGAACCTTCCTCTTCGCAGGCGGTCTCTTCTGGGCGTATACGTACTTTACAGGACGCGGAGACGCCGAGTTTAATCGCGGTCTAGCCCTTATCGATCAACAGCTCGAAATGGGTGAATACGAGAAGGCGAAGAAACTTCTAGGAAGACTGAGAAGAAGGGCGAGGCAGGTTACGCAAGCTCTCTCTCTCCTAAAAAGAGGTTACCAAATCGGTCTGGACGGCGGTGACTTCTCCATCTACTACGAACTAAGCGAAAAGAGTCATAAGAAATTTCCTGGATTTGATCCTATCGTTCAGGCGTACTCCTTTACTCTCAAAGAGCAGGGGCGGGTGGCGGAGCTAATCGAGCTATACAAAAAGAATCCGACACCCAATATTATCTCCTTTTTGATTGAGGGTCTCTTAAACGACTTCAACGAACAGGATGGATTCTCTTTCTTTCCAGATTACTACCTCGACACAGAACTCTCTCCCGAACTCTACTATCGAATTGCGACGTTTAATAATCAGCCAGCTCTTATTCAAAATGCGGCCCTTCTCTTTGCTCATCTTCGTGACTACAGCAAGGCGAGAGAGATACTGGAGACCTTACCAAAAGAGGTGGTAAACGCCTACCTTCTGACAACTCTTATGATAACGGAGGGAGATTTGGAGGGAGCGGAAGCCTTTATCAAAGAAAGAATCGCTTTAAACCAAAATCGTCTTTTGAATGAGTGGAACGAATACGCCCTGGCGGGCGATATCGCGTTTATGCAAAAAAAGTACCAAGAGGCGATCGAGTACTACTTAGAGGCGGAACTCTGGGGAAAAGAGAGAGCTTGGCAAGCGATGAACAACCGACTCTTTTTATCACAATTAACAGTACCAAAAGAGGAAGTCACCGCCGAAGTTGAGACGATTTTCAACGAGTATAAGAGTGATCCAGATGTTCTCCTCTTTTTAGTCGATAACTTTTTCTCGTACCTAAAAGAGCCGATCTCGCTCTTTATCGAAGAGTCCGAAGCGGAAAAACTCTCATCAGAGGTTATCTTAAGTTATCAGGAGAAGAAAATAAAGAGAGGTCTCAACTTTGAATCTTTTCTATGGCGTGAGCTAAACCGAGATCCCTACCGTTTGGACATCTTGATGTATCTAGCGGAGTACTTTACCCAGCAAGATAACCTGATGGAGGGTCGGGTTATTCTTAGCCGTATCGAGAACGTCTTAGTAAAGACAAATCAGTACTCTCTTCTGAAAGAGAAGAAATGGTACCAGATGATGCGGACGATTATCGATGCGATCGAATTGAGACGACAACTGATCGCAAGAGAGATCTCAACTCAGGTCAGAACCGACTATAAAACGCTCTCAGAAGAGTTTGATAAGATCCCCTTTAACGATCCAAGCGATTGGATAACCTCTTATAACCAAGTCTTTTTACTCTCTCCTATCGAGGATCCTGAGAATAAAATTTCGACCAAACTAGAGGGAAACCTCAGCCGAATAGATCCCTCTTTTGAGATATTTCTGAAGGCGAAGAAGAGCCTCGCAAAACTCTATCTTCTCATAGGGGTTGAAAATCTAAAAGAGGGACGAGAGGCTCAAGCCGACCTCTATTTCCAATATAGTTCACAACTCGATCCGCAGAATCCTCTCTCTTATTTTTATCGATACTACAACCCCGAAATTCCCCCCATCGGTATCCTACAAGAGACCCCTTAGCTAAGATTTTTTAAGAGATTTCCCGACCTATCTATTTGAAAAGGAGAAAGATGAGAATGAAAAAAATATTCCGCTTTGAGACGAGAACGCTGGTCGCAACTGGACTTGGCTCCGCTATTTTTATGTTGCTGTTCATGTTTGTTAGGATTCCTTCACCCATTCCTGGGACAAGTTTTCAGACAGCGTACGGACTTCTTGGGATGTTTGGTGCGATCTTTGGGCCTCTCTCTGGATTTCTCATCGCCTTTATCGGTCACGCCTTAGGCGACGCTATCCAATACGGCTCCCCTTGGTGGAGTTGGGTGATCGCCAGTGGGATTTCTGGCTTCATCTTTGGCTTATCGATGAACAGCGTGCGAGCCGATGAGGGAATTTTCACCTTTCGAGATATTCTCTTTTTTAACCTATTTCAGATCGGAGGAAATCTACTAGCTTGGCTCGGAATCGCCCCCGTACTCGATGTGCTTATCTACGCCGAGCCAGCCAATCTCGTCTTCACCCAAGGTCTTGTGGCGGCGCTGATGAATATCATTAGCACGGGAGTCCTCGGCTCTCTTCTTCTCTTCTCTTACTCAAAGACACGGGTTAAAAAATCTAGTCTCTTCGTAGAAGAAGAGTAGTCCGCAGGAGAAAAAACGTTGTCTCTTATCTCATTTAAAGATTTCTCTTTCCGTTATGAATCGCAACAAAAACCGACGATCTCGGGGATCAACTTGACGATCAACGAGGGGGAGAAAATTCTCATTATCGGACCGAGTGGAAGTGGAAAGAGTACTCTTGCACGCTGTATCAACGGCCTTGTTCCCTTCTATTACAAGGGCGAGATGGGGGGAGAACTTTCGATCGGAGAGAAACCCATTGAAACGCAGAGTATCTTCGAACTCTCCCGTACCATCGGAACCGTCTTACAAGACTCAGATGGTCAATTTGTCGGACTCACCGTCGGGGAGGATATCGCCTTTTCTCTCGAAAATGAAAACTTAGCCCTCCCCGCTATGCGAGAACAGGTTGAGCGAGTTAGCGAGATGGTTGGGATGCAAAATCACCTCCCCTCCTCCCCTCACGAACTCTCTGGTGGGCAGAAACAGAAGACCGCCCTCGCTGGTATTCTCGTCGATCGTGTCACTCTTCTCCTCTTTGATGAACCGTTAGCCAATCTCGACCCCGCCACTGGTAAGCAGGCGATAGAACTTATCGACGATCTTCAGAAGAGATTGAACAAGACGATCATTATCATCGAACACCGTCTTGAAGACGTCCTCCACCGCTCCATTGATCGTATTATTCTCATGGATGAAGGGACGATCGTCTCCGACCTCTCACCCGATCAATTTCTCTCTGAAATTCCCTTGGAAAAGTACGGAATCCGTCCGCCCCTCTACCTCTCCGCGCTGCGTCGCGCCAAGGTCTCCGTCACAAAAGAGATGCTCCCCGAGAACCCTCTGACGATGAGACTCTCCGACGACGACTCACAGAAGGTACGTTCGTGGTATCAGACGCGAACCCTCTCACAACCTGATATCTCCCCCCGCAATATTCTCACCGTAGACCACGTCGACTTCTCCTACACGCAGAAAAATCCAGTCGTACGAGATCTCTCATTTACTATCCAAGAGGGAGAGATACTCTCTCTGGTCGGTTGTAACGGAGCGGGGAAGTCGACCTTGGCCAAACTCTTGTGTCGCTTTGAAGAGTCCGATGCGGGAAGTATCTCTCTGAATGGTCGACCGATTGAAGAGTACAGTATCACAGAGTGTGCCCAACACGTCGGATATGTGATGCAAAACCCAAATCAGATGATCTCTAAAACGATGATCTACGACGAGGTCGCTCTGGGGTTGAGACTCAGAGGAGTTCCAGAAGAGGAGGTCAGAGAGCAGGTCGTCAACGCTCTGAAAATCTGCTCCCTACAGCCCTTTATCAAATGGCCGATCTCCGCCTTGAGCTACGGTCAAAAGAAACGGGTAACGATCGCCTCTGTCCTCACGCTAGAACCCTCACTTCTCATCTTAGATGAACCGACGGCTGGACAAGATCATCTCCGCTACACAGAGATTATGAAATTCATCCTAGAGCTAAACAGTCGTGGGATGGCGATTCTCTTCATCACACACGATATGCACTTGATGCTCGAATACACCCCGCGCGTCCTCGTCATGAACGGCGGAAGACTCGTCGGTGATACGACCGCCTCAGAACTTTTAACGAATAAAGAACTCATCCAAGAGACCAATCTCAAGGAGACCTCACTCTATGAGCTTGCAAACCGTGTGGGTATCTCGGACTCAACGGGGTTCGTGCAACACTTCATCGACACAGAGAGGACAAATCGATGAGAACGACACTCTTCTCAAACCTGATGGGCGACACCTTCATCCACAACCTCTCAGGACTCACCAAGCTCCTCAGCTTTCTCATCATGACCGGTAGCGTCATGTACTCCTACGATCTGCGATTCATCTTGTGCGTGATGGCTCTCTCCTTCTCCCTCTTTCGAGTTGCCGAGATAAAATTCTCCCAAGTCAAAATTATCTTTCTCTACGTAGGATTTTTTCTCGTCCTCAATGCGCTCTTGACCTTCCTCTTCTCACCGCAGTACGGAACGCAGATTTACGGAACGAGCCACCCTCTTTTTAAAATAACAGACCACTACACCCTGACCCAAGAGACGCTCTTTTTTATCGTGACAAAGATGTTGAAATACGCCTCGGTCATTCCTCTCGGTATCATCTTCGTCATGAGTACCGAACCTGGGGAAATGGCCTCCTCTCTCGCTCGCATCGGAGTGCACGACAAAGCGGCGTACGTCGTCTCACTGACTCTGAGATATTTCCCCGACATCCAGCGAGAATACCGAGATATCTCCCAAGCCCAACAGGCAAGAGGGTTGGAGATGACCTCAAAAGTAGGGGTAGCTCTTCGCTTCAAACGGAGCTTAATGGTCATACTTCCCCTCATTCTCTCTAGCCTTGAGCGTGTTGAGACGATCTCAAATGCGATGGAACTCAGAGGATTTGGAAAAAAAAAGAGACGTTCTTGGTATAACCAAAAGAGATTAAACCACAGAGATTTTATGGCGTTAACCGTCGCCTTACTCGTCCTAGGAGGTACCCTCTACTTCTCATTTTTCATTAATCACAGCCGATTTTATAACCCGTTTCTCATCGTAGAACTTTCCTGAAACCTATCTTTTTCTAAGAGACGTGAAATTCTTTTCTCTTTTCCTTTCTTTTTTTTATATTCTCTACTATCATTAGTGGGATGTTTAAAATGCCAACTGGTAGATAAAACGTTACCAGTAGATGGACTTATAAACGTGCCACAACATTTTTCTATTCTCACCGAGGAGAGTGAAAAGAGCAGCAAGAGAAGATAGGAGAGAGGATATGGAGTTAAAGATCGAGGGAGTCCACTACCATCTAAGTGAAAAGACGCAGGAGTTTGTTGAACAAAAACTAGGCGGACTACATCACGAAGATTGCTTACAAGATATTCGAGTGACAATCACACAAAATTCAAATGAGAGTTTTGATTTGAAGGCGAATATACACTTTCGTTGGCACGAAGTCGATCACGTTGAAGCAAAAAATGAGAGAGAACTCTATCCTGGAATCGACACGTTAGTAGAGAAAATTCTTCACCTCGTCGACAAACAGGCGGGAAAGCACATGGCACACCACGATCACAAAAAACAAGATCGTCACCACGCTTCTGCCTTGTTCAACGAGGAGTCTTAAGAGGATTTCTCAGCACCAGAAGACGTCTTCCTCTCTTGTTTCACCGAAGGTATCTTTAAAGAATCTCCGTCTTTTTTAAGACGAAACAAGAGACAGTGAGTTCAAAAGAGGAAATGAAGAGATGAGAAAATCGAAGGTTCTCTTTCGGATGTACGATCTAAAACCGACGGGAGGAACCTTCGTAGCCGATACCTTCTTCGAGTACTTTGATTTTTCTCGCTACACCGTTACTCTTCTCACCAACTGGAAAGACGATCAAATACTCGAAAAACCGTACGCTCAGCAGGTAGATTATCGATACTTCTTCTCTCATCGAAGTCGCTCTCTGCCAGCCAAGGTCGTGCAAAAACTCCTTTTAAACCTTCTGCCCTCCCTCTTATACCGTCGCCTCTTTAAAAAAGCCGATACGTTTGACGTCGAGATCGACTTCTCCGAACACCTGACTTTTTCAGGAGGATTGGCGACTCGACGGTGGCCACGAGTCCTCTGGCTCCACAACGATATCTTTCAGAGCTATCGATTCTCCTCGCTGAGACTCTTCGTCATGCGACGATTCCGAGAGATTGTCTCCGTCTCCCCCAACCTCCAAGAGAAACTCCTCGACTCTGCTCCCCACTTAAAAGAGCGTTCCCGTGTCATTCTCAACCCCGTCGTTCGAGAAAAAATAGAGAAGAAGGCTCAAGAATCTCCTGGATTTTCTCCGAGTGAAGATCTCATTCTGCTAGGAATGGGACGCTTAAGCACACAGAAGAGATTCGATAGGTTCATCCGAGCCCACGCCTCTTTAAAAGAGAGGGGAATCGCCTCCCGACTCTACCTTATCGGAGAGGGGGACGAACGAGAAAATCTGCTATCACTCATCCAATCTCTCGACGTCTCCGAGACGGTCACCCTCATGGGATTTCTTCCCAACCCCTACCCCTACCTAGCCTCTTGTGATCTCTTCGGACTCTCTTCGCAGTACGAGGGGTACGGTCTGGTTTTGGCAGAGGCTCTGATCTTGGGTCGCCCCGTCATCTCAACCGATGTGGTGGGGGCTCGAGACAACTTGGCTGGCGGAAAATACGGAAAGATCGTCGCCAACACAGATGACGCCTTTATCGAGGGGATCTGCGAACTCGTTCTCAATAAAAAAGAGTGCGAACGATTTAAAGAGAGAAGTGAAGAGGCGAAAAAACGCTACTCCTATGAATCTTCGTTAAAGGCTCTAGAGAGAGTACTAGACGAATTAACCCCCCTCTAAGAAATCGACCCCTCGTCCCAGATCGTCCCACGTCGTCTTGCATCCTCCCACGCCCTCTCACCGTTTTCCCGAAGAGTTCGAGTTAGAAATTTTAGAGATGTTGCCATGAACCTATTTGAACAAAAACCCTCTCACGAACCTCTCGCCTCACGCCTTCGCCCGACCTCTCTCGAGAACTATATCGGTCAGAGAGACCTTCTCAAGGAGGGATCTCCTCTGCGAACCGCCATCGAGAAAGACACCCTCTCGTCGGCGATTTTCTACGGCCCACCAGGAACGGGGAAAACCTCGCTCGTCCACGTGATCGCCTGTGAGACAAAACGTCGATTTATCTCACTCAGCGCGGTTTTTAGCGGAGTAAAAGAGCTGCGAGTCGTCATCGATGAGGCGCAGGAGAGATTAAATCTTTACGGCGAGCAGACCATTCTCTTTGTCGACGAAATCCATCGATGGAATAAATCGCAACAAGACGCTCTTTTGCCGTGGCTCGAGCGGGGAACGATTCTCTTTATTGGAGCGACGACCGAGAACCCCCTCTTCGAGATCAACCGCGCTCTTCTCAGTCGTAGCCAACTCTTTCAGCTCGAGCCACTGAAGGAGGGGGATCTGCGTCAAATTCTTACTCTCGCCTTGGAGGATACGCAGAGAGGACTAGGGGGAGAGAACTACACCCTTCCCGCTCAGACAGAGACCCTCTTGGTTCGTTCCGCCCGAGGAGATGCGCGTGTCTTACTCAACCACCTCGAAGCTCTCACTCTCTTTGCTCGAGGAAAGACCGAGGAAAAGAGTGAGAAGGATTCAGGCGACTCAAAAGAATCGATCACTTTAGAACCGCACTACCTCGATCAACTCATCCGAGAGAATCGAATCGGCTACGATA
>CAZATZ010000006.1:0-6720 GCA_964488175.1 uncultured Spirochaetales bacterium | reverse complement strand
TTAGAACCGCACTACCTCGATCAACTCATCCGAGAGAATCGAATCGGCTACGATAAAAAAGGGGATAACCACTTTGATACCATCAGTGCCTTTATCAAATCTATCCGAGGTTCCGACTGTGACGCCGCTCTCTACTGGTTGGCTAAGATGCTCGACTCGGGAGAGGATGTAAAATACATCATTCGTCGCATGATCATCAGTGCGAGTGAAGATATAGGATTAGCCGATCCGCAAGCTCTTCTTTTAACGGAGGCGGGAGCTCGCAGTTTTGAGAGAATCGGATTGCCAGAGGGGCGCTTAATCCTCTCTCAAATGGCTCTCTACCTCGCATCGGCCCCCAAATCAAACACCACTCTCGCCATCAATCAGAGTTCGCAGTGGTTGAGAGAGGTTTCGCCCGACGTACCGCTCTCTCTCCAAAACGTACAACCCAACAGTCAAGGAGAACACTTTCACGCCGACTACCTCTACCCCCACGACTACCCCGAACACTGGGTCGCTCAGAGCTACCTTCCCTCCTCATTCGTTGGAAGAGTTCTCTACGAACCGACGGATCAAGGGTACGAAAAGGGGTTACAGAGAGTCGTCGCCGAAAGAAGACAGAGAGTGAGCGAGGTTCACAAAAGCGCTCTAACCTCCTCTCAACACGAAGAAGCGAGCCAAGATAGTTGGCAACTGGCTCAAGCTCTCTCTGAAATCCTGAAAGAGGGAGAGAAGAGAGAGACGATTCTCCTGCACGAAAATCTCCCCCCCTCTCTTTTCTGGAATCTCTACCACCAGTTAAAAGAGTTTAGCACCCCCCTCTCTCTCTTTGAAAACGGGGAGAAAGAGGGAAGAGAGTCCCCTCAAAATTCGCCGACCTCAACCTCTCTCAGCCAGCACCCCCTCGCCCCCCCCTCTTTCAAACGTCTCTCTCTCGAAAGTATCTTAAAAGAGGGGGTCGAGAACTCAGAGATCCTCGTCGTGGGGGAGATCTCATCCTTTCTATCCAGTCAAAAGAGAGAGTGGATGAAAGAGTTTCGCTGGATCGGCTGGCTCGCCGATTTTCACCGTTCTAGCCACCCTGGAGACGTCCTTCCTGCCACGTTCTTGCACACCGCAAGAGGGCGAGAATATTGGAGATTTGAGCAACAATTCTACTCCGAGATCTTTCACAAATCTGAGAAACTTTACCACGAACAAATGGGCGAAGAGCTGAAAGACAAAGAGAGAGGACAGCTCCCTATTCTCTCACGAAAACCCCTCTCAAGAACCCTCCTCAATAGCTGGTTAGAGACGGAGCCAACGCAGAGAGAGGGACGGTTTTCCCACGCCTTAGCCCAACACTTCTGCGAAGAGAGTTTAAAAGAGATACGGGAGGCCTTCTGGGAACAGGAGGGGCGAACCGTTCCATGGAGAAGAGTTTTTACGCTCTACGGTCACCTCTTAGATTAAAGGGTACCTCTAAAAGGTCGAGTTAGAACTGAAAAAGGGTTTTTTAGAGGCACCCCTAAAAAAAGGGACTATACCTAGAGAGAGATCTAGCCGAATTATGAAGTAATCTTTTAGCCAAATGTTATCCCAATAATTTTGGATCGATAACTATCAGAAGATTGTAGAAGATTGCGAAAACCATTTTCGCCGAATTTATGATTTTTCTACGATTTTTCCGTGACTCTTCTCCCCTGTCTTGGGAGAAGTGAGTAGAGAAAGGAGAACGACAATCCGTCTTTCTAATCGATTTCTTATCTCTCTAGTTCCTCTTATCATCGGTATCGGTTTTGTTATCGGGATAGCGACCTTCTTCTTATCGAAGTCGGGCTACACCCGTTACGCCGTTGAACGACTGCAAATTGTCAGTTTTTCCATCGCTGAGTACAGTGAAGAGCAGTGGAATATTCTCGACCTCAGTCGAACATTTGTTGGCGAGGCGACGAGTGGAGAGGCCTTGGAAAATGCGGCGATCGAGAGTATCCGTACGAGATCCATCGCCTACCTAGATCCAGCAACAGACGCCTTTTTCGTTCATAGCTACGCCAATGATAATAATCCGATAATCCTTCCCGAACTTCCAGAGAGTGATACTGGAGAGGAAGTGGTGATCGAATTTCCTTCCAAAGAGGAGGCTATCAATCTCACCGAAAAAGAGTGGGAGGTCTTTAAAATCGGAGAGATCGAATACCTTGGCTATATCGATTATATCCCGTTGAACGACTGGTTCATCTTTATTGGAACAGAGTCAAAAGCCTTTTATGCCGATATCAACCGAGTCACGTTTATTAACATTTTGGTGATCGCATTAGCGAGTGGAGCCCTTATCCTCGCTATCATTTTTACGACAAGAGTTATTACCAACAATATTGGGCAAGTCTCCAGCGCCATGGGAGATATTATACAAAACGGGGATTTTTCCCAGAAGGTTCCTATCGAATACAAGGATGAAGTCGGGCAGTTGGCGAATACCTTTAACTTTATGTTGGGGGAGTTGGAAAATACCTATCGAGAGATCAGGCGTTACGCCTTTAATGCGGTGGTGGCGCAGAAGGAAGAGCAAAAATTACGGACAGTTTTTCAAAAATACGTCCCCTCTGACGTCATCAATACGATGCTTGAGAAACCAGAAGCCCTTCTTCTTAGCGACAATAAAGAGGTCGGTGTCTTCTTCTCCGATATTCGCTCTTTTACCAATATCTCTGAGGCGACGAAACCCGATGAGTTAGTCAACGATCTCAACGTCTACTTCGGTCTCTTAGTTGAATCGATCACCGAGTGTGGGGGGGTCATCGACAAATACATCGGAGACGCCGTTATGGCTCTCTTTGGGGCTCCTGTTTTTCGAGGAAACGAACCGACGATGGCTCTTTTTGCGGCACTAGAGATACAGGAAAAACTCGGCGTCTATAACAAACAGCGAGAAGAGAATGGAAAAATTCCGTTTAAGACGGGAATCGGAATTCACTTTGGCTTAGTCACGGTTGGAAATATCGGAACCGAAAAAAAGATGGACTACACGGTGATTGGCGATGCGGTAAACTTCTCCTCTCGACTCGAGGGCTTGACCAAATACTACCAATCCGAAGTCCTCTTTTCCCGTACGATTTTTCAAGCCGTCAACCCAATTTATCCGACGAGATTTGTCGATTTGGTGCAGGTAAAGGGAAAATCACAAGGCGAGGGAATTTACACAACGAAGAAAAATATTGAGCGACTTGAACTCGATAGCTGGAAGCTCTATCATGAAGGTATCAATCGATACTTTGATAAAGATTTTACGAAAGCGAAAGATCTTTTCCAGAGGACTCTCTCTCGACTCCCCGGTGATTTTCTCTCCGAGACCTATATCGAGCGTTGTGATGCCTACTTAAGTAATCCCCCCCCCAAAGATTGGAACGGGGTCACCGCCTTCGATAAAAAATAACCCGAGGGAGTTTTACAGACGTTGGGGGATCTCTAGCAAATCGATTTCAGAAAAGATCGAGTTAGAAATGAAAAAGAGTTTTTTAGAAATGCCCGCAAGAATTGAGCCTTTATAACAGGGAAAACGATGGACGAAAATTCTGACATAAGCGACGAAGAAAAAAAAGATCTCCAAAATATCCAAGAGGTAAGTGGAGAGGAAGAGAGCCGTGATATAAACGTCGCAACACTCTCAGATGAAGAGAGAGAGATTTTAGATCAGGTTGAAGAGGAGACGCAGATGAATAGCGTCGATCTTAGTAAAACCGATTTCTCTCAGTTTGAGGCGTACGGAAAACCCCCTCTCTTCTCCCTTGTTCTCTTTATCGCCACAACAATCGTCACTGGACTCTGTTTTTTTCTCTTTCAATGGTACTCAACAAAACAGATTTTCGCCGCAACCACGCAGATCCCAGAGGGGTTAAGAGGAAGCACATCGGCCTTATTTAATAGTGTTAGTACTGGCTTTGACTCTCAATTGAGTCAGAAAAATGATGAAATAGAATTTTACCGCTCTCAACTTTCAGACATAGACTCTGATCTCGAAAAAAACAAAATTGAACTCTCAGCAAAACTGAACAACAAAAGCCAAGAGGTAAAAGATGAGTACGAACAGAAGATCGCAAGTCTGGAAGCGAGTGGACTCTCTCAGAGAGAATTACAGCAAGAGAGAGAGACTCTACAGAAAGAGTTAGAGGCACAAATCGCCCTTCTTCAATCGGATTTCGACAACAACTTGCAGGACTTAGAGTCCCAATACGAGAGTCAAATTCAAGAGGCCAACGCTGAAGTCGAGAGGCTACAAAATGAAAAAGAAAGTCTGCAAAGCGAGAAAGACGGAAGAGTTCTGACCGCAGAGGAGCAGTTTCAGGAGATTGCACGGACAGAGAGAGAGACTCAACTCTTACTCGATCAATTACAGGGTGCTTATCAACTCGTCATTCGAAATTTACAATCGGGTAAATTAGAAGAGGCGTCAGCCGCTGTAGATTCAGCCATTGAGTTACAAAATGGACTCAAAGAGCGTCTCCCTCAGAGTTACATGCGCCCAATTGAGCTTGAAAACTCACTCCTACAATCACTGAAACTTCAAGCCTTAATCCGCCAACAACTCCTCGCTCAAGTCGAACAGGGTGGGAGTGGCGGCGGCGGCGATGGCGTACTCGTCCCAGCTGCTCAACTCGATTCCATTGTCGAACAGTTGACCACAGGGGTACAGCAACTTCGATCAGGGGAGTCCGCCCAGTCAGCGCAGTCCGTATCACAGGCGATGTCTCTCTTTGTCAACAGCGTCGCCGGCTCTCTTCCTCCCGATAGATTTGGAGCCTTAGCTGATAGCACTCAGGAGTATTACGGAGAGTTAGAAAAACAGTTTGAAGTCCTTTCAACGACCTTCCGTACCGTTCTAACCCAATTTACGGAGGCACAGAGCTCCCTTGATGCGGGGGATTTGTCGGTCTCTCTGACACAAGTTCAAGAGACGTTGTTATCACTAGCAACGGCCATTGGCCCCTTTTTAGGCGAGGCGAAAGCGACCGAACTACGTCAAACGATCAATCTGTACTACGATGACTGGCAAGTTTTACTCAACACCGGATTTTTCATCAATCTAGAGAGACTTCAAAACGAAGTAGAAAATTTTCTCGATAAAACACAGGCAAGCAGCGACTCTATGAATATCGATAACTGGCAAGACACTCAAGAGAGTATCATGGAGCAGATTGTCCTTCTTTTTACCAATACCTTAACCGTACTCGACGACGGCCCTCTGCGTGACGTCTTAGAGGAGTACAATAAAAATCTTCTCGCCGTCATTGGAGAGGAGAAGGCTCTTCAAGAGGGTACTTATCAGGAATTATTAACCCAAGATCAGAGAGAGGTCAGTCTGGTTCTCTCTGATTTACGTGATACAAACGCTGCGTTGAGAAAAGAACTATCAGAGGCACAAGAGACGATTTTACTCCTTCTGAAAGACTTTTAAACAGAGATACGCTAAGAGCGAGTCCACCTCTGAAAAACTCTTTTCATTTCTAACTCGATATTTTCTGAAATCGATTTTTAAGAGGTCTCCACAAGAATATCCATCGATCGAGAAGAGGTAAAATCCCCATGCACCCCCCTCCCCAAGACCCGCCACAAAATCCGTTGAACACCGCCCTCAAAATCGCCTTTGTCACGGAACAAGATATTTCAGATAGGCACGCGTGGTCGGGCTCTATCTATCACATCTATCAATCCCTAAAATTAGCGGGGCATCAGGTCATCGCAATTGATAATCTCAAGACCCCCCCTATCTCTCTCTTTCAACGATTGCAGAGAAAGATTGCGAAGAAAATTTTTGGAAAAACTCTCCATTTTAATCGAAGAGAGTCTATCGTAAAAGGGTACGCCGCCGAGATCACAGAGAGACTCAAACTCACGGAGTACGACCTTCTCTTCTCGCCCAGTTCGGTCACAATTGCCCTCTTAGAGATCGATAAACCTATCGTCTTCTGGACGGACGCCAACTTTTCTGGCATGATCGAGTACTACCCAGAGTTTATGAATCTAACAAAGAGAAGTAGAAATGAGGGAAATTGGGCGGAGCAGAAAGGTCTCTCAAACTGCACCCTCGCCATCTACGCCTCGCAATGGGGGGTCGACACCGCAGTAGAGAGCTACGACGTTCACCCCTCAAAAGTTCAATGTATCCCCTTCGGTGCCAATCTCAACTCAACCCGAACCCGCTCAGAGATCGAGATCATGGCGGAGAAAAAGTCTTTAGACTCTCTGGATCTGCTCTTTGTCGGGGTTGATTGGAGACGTAAAGGGGGAGATCTCGCCTTCGAAATTACCAAAGAGTTAAGAACTCGGTACAACATCGAGACAAAACTCCATATCGTTGGGTGTACCCCTCCCCAAATCGTACTTGAGTCGGAGTTCGTAGTCTCTCACGGATTTCTTTCAAAGAAGAGTGAAGAGGAGAATAAGAGACTGGAAGACCTCTTTTTAAACTCTCACTTTCTCCTTGTCCCCTCGCTCTCTGAATGTTTCGGACTCGTCTTCTGTGAAGCCAGCTCTTTTGGACTTCCCTCACTAGCTCGTGCGACGGGAGGTATTCCAACCATCATCCAAGAGGGAAAAAACGGATTCCTCTTTGACCCCTCCTTAGGATCAGCCCCCTACTGTGAAAAAATAGACCACTTTGTAAATTCAAAGTCCGACTATACCGATCTAGTCCTCAGTACCTTCAAGGAGTTTGAAGAGAGATTAAATTGGCAGAGTGCTGGTACTAAGATCAATCAC
>CAZATZ010000005.1:18477-18578 GCA_964488175.1 uncultured Spirochaetales bacterium | reverse complement strand
TCTTCGCCTCCTCTCTCCACTCCTCTGTGTAGCTATCTCCGTTAAAGAGGATTCTCTTATGCTTTTCGTAGAGGGGAAGAAAGAGATCGTAAATCGTCAAG
>CAZATZ010000005.1:2128-18467 GCA_964488175.1 uncultured Spirochaetales bacterium | reverse complement strand
TACGCCTTAAAGGCTTCCACTGAGCTTTTTAGATTCGGCAATCCTCGGTTCTTCGCCTCCTCTCTCCACTCCTCTGTGTAGCTATCTCCGTTAAAGAGAATTCTCTTATGCTTTTCGTAGAGGGGAAGAAAGAGATCGTGAATCGTTAAGCTGGGATCTTTTTTTATTTTTTCACTGAGGAGAGTGAAGATCTCCGCCATTCCTGCGTGTAAGATCGTTGCTGGCCAAGAGGGATTTTGTGAGGAACCAGGCATACGAAATTCAAACTTGTTTCCTGAAAAGCCAAAAGGCGAGGTTCTGTTTCTGTCCGAGTTATCCAACTCAACCGAAGCGACCCGCTTTCCCAAATCTAGTTGTGACTGCATCGCCTCTAGTCTCTTCTCGCCAGAACTAAAATTTTCCAGCAGTTGACAGACCTCTTCTCCTAAAAAAACCGAGAGAATGGCGGGGGGAGCCTCGTGTCCTCCCAGTCGAAAGTCGTTATCAGCGCTGGCGACTGAGGCGCGTAATAACTCCGCGTAGGTGTCGACGGTGTACATCACACACCCAAGCATCAAGAGAAAGAGTTGACGCTCTTCGAGATCACTCGACATCTTGAAGAGTTGAATTCCTGTATCCGTTGATAGAGACCAGTTAATGTGCTTTCCCGACCCGTTTAGATTTTTAAACGGCTTCTCTTTTAAGAGGCAGGCAAAACCGTGGCGTCGTGCGACCTCTTCGAGTCTTCCCATGACAAGGGCGTTCCATGTCACAGCGTTGGCCGCATCTCCGTAAAGAATGGCGAGTTCGTACTGTTGAGGCGCCACTTCATTGTGCTGAGTCTTGGCTGGAACTCCCAAGGCCCACAACTCTTGATTGACCTCCGTCATGAACCTTTTCACCCGTTCACTGAGAATTCCGCAGTAGTGATCTCCTAAAATCTGCCCCTTGTGAGAACGGCAACCGAGAAGAGTTCGTCCACAGGTCTGGAGATCGGGTCGTTGGCGGTAATAGGTCTCGTCGATTAAGAAATACTCTTGCTCAGGGCCTAGGTTACTGAAAATTTCACGTACGTTTGGGTACCCTAGTGCGTGTAAAAATTCGACTCCCGATCGGTTGAGAGACTCGAGAGAGCGGAGTAAAGGCGTTTTTTTATCGAGAGCCTCACCGCTAAAAGAGATTAGGACGGTTGGTATCGTGAGAGTGTAGTTCCCCTCTTCACCCGTTAAGAAGACGGGCGAATGGATATCCCAAGCGGTGTACCCTCGAGCCTCGAAGGTACTGCGCAATCCACCGTTAGGAAAAGAGGAGGCGTCGGGCTGACTCTGAACCAGCTCCTTACCCGCAAATGTTCGAATGATCTCCTGTTGACCCGACTTCCAGTCCAGAAAGGTTTCGTGTTTCTCCGAAAAACTACCCGTGAGGGGTAAAAACCAGTGGCTGTAATGGGTTGATCCCTTCTCAAGCGCCCAGTCGCGCATGGCACAGGCGATAATCTCAGCGAGATCGAGGGGAAGTGGTTGATTCCCCGACTTGACCGTCTCCCACCGCTCAAAGGCGGAGTTACTAATCCGATTTTGTAAGATTCTATCGGTAAAGACAAGACTTCCAAATTGCTCCATATTTCCAATCTCTCTCTGTCTATAAAGTTGTGGCATAATACTACTAGTACGATGGCTCGTACTACGCTGTCAAACTACGCTCTCAAACCGTAAATATTTTTTATTAGAGGTCCCCTTTATAAGAGGGTAATACGATGAGGGAAATCTTAACGTTACAAGGATCATTGATCAATAAAGATTTGAAAACCAGTTGAAAAGAAATTCTCATCTCTGATTTGTTCAAAAAGAGAGACTCTCTCGGCGAATTCTAAGGCACGGGTCTAAAAAGAATGATTTTAGCGGTACCCTTTAGAGAATAACTGCAAAAATGGCAGAAACAAAAAATGAAAAAATATTTTACCCAAAAAAAACGAGAGTCAGGATTGAGAGAGGTAATTTTGAGTTTTTTAAAAAGATCTTCTTCTCCTACAAAAAGTATTTTTTGTGTGATTTCCCCTCAAGTTTTTTAGGAAAATCCGAACTTTCGACACTTTTTTAAAAAACTTAACGCACTTTTTTAAAAAAGAGTCAACTTTTACTCGTTTGGTATTCGATAAAGAGGTTAGGAGAGAAGGAAATCTTTTATCGATTCAATTATGGGAATACGATGAAGAGAATCTTCTCTGTAGGAAATTATTTGTTCATGGAGGACAACACAATGATTATCAATCACAATATATCTGCCATCAATGCAAACCGTCGGATGGGAATTGCCGACCAGATGCAATCCACGAATATGCAGAAACTCGCCTCGGGTATGAGAATTAATAAAGGGGCCGATGACGCCTCTGGTTTAGCCGTCTCTGAAAAGATGCGAGCTCAAATCCGTGGACTCAACCAAGGGTCTCGAAATATTCAGGATGGTATCTCGTTTATCCAGACGGCAGAGGGTTACTTGGAAGAGACGACTAGTGCTATCCAGAGATTGCGTGAGCTATCAGTTCAAGGGGCTAACGGGATTTATACCGATGAAGATAGAGCTATGATAACGGTTGAGAGCAATCAGTTGATCGATGAAATCAACCGAGTTGCTTCACAAGCTCAATTCAACGGGATGACACTATTGACGGGTCGATTTGCTGGAAGTGAAGGCAACGTTGGAGATAATTCAATGGTTCTTCAGGTGGGATCGAACATGGATCAACGAGTCGAAACTTTCGTGGGAACGATGACGGCTGAGGCTCTGGGACTGAGAAGTCTCGGTGGTCAAGATAACTTGATTAGTGTCTCTACGGTAGAGTCGTCTAACCGATCTATCGGAATTTTAGATAGTGCGTTAAACTCCGTTTCGGCACAGCGTGCGGATCTCGGTGCGACCCAAAATCGACTTCAACTTGCCAAAGAGGGTGTCGATATTGCAGCCGAAAATCTGCAAGCAGCTGAGTCAAGAATTCGTGATGTGGACATGGCTAAGGAGAGTATCGATTTCTCTAAGAACGGTATTTTGACGCAAGCTAGCACGGCGATGTTGGCACAGGCGAACGCAAGAAGTCAAGGCGTCTTGCAACTTCTCAGGTAGTTCACTATAGTATATATCACTGGTCGGAGAACTTTTTCTTCGGCTTGTGATTATACTATGGACTCTTCACTCGTAGAGGGAGAGTTTGGGGGAGGCGAAGTGCTATCCCTTTTGTTCTTTGAAATAATGTATGCGTAAGAGGTCTCTTTTAAAGACAGAACCCTAGAGTGAGATTGAAAGATTTCCGATGGGGGCGTGCGTTGAACGTTTGGACGGATAATCTGTTTAAACGAAAGATTTCATCTTTTTTAGAGGCTAATAGGTATATTTCTTTCCAAATTTGACAGAACAAGAAAGGTGTCTCTTTTTTTGAGAGATCTTTTTTGTTCTGTCGTTTGAACCTCGATAACGTTGCGCGAGTTGTTGAGGGGGGAATGGTGGATTTTCTTTAGCAAGGAAGCTTAGATATTTTCATTATAAAGAGGTATACCCTATGATTATAAACAATAACATCAGTGCGCTAAATGCAATGCGAATGGGCGAGCAAAACGATATGCGAATCGGTGCTACCATGAGTAAGTTAGCCTCTGGATTGCGAATCACAACAGCAGCCGATGACGCTTCTGGATTGGCAGTTTCAGAGAAAATGCGATCCCAAGTTCGTGGATTAAATCAAGCGGGACGAAACATCCAAGACGGTGTTTCTTTTCTGCAGACAACGGAGGGATATTTGGAGGAGACGACCAATCTTCTTCAAAGAGTTCGTCAGTTGAGTGTTCAGTCCGCTAACGGAATTTATACCGATGATGATCGTGGTCAAATTCAGGCTGAGATGAATCAATTGGTTAGTGAAGTTAGCCGAATCGCATCGCAGGCACAATTTAACGGAATGAACGTTTTAACGGGGCGATTTTCTGGAGAACCTGGAAATCCAATGGTTGCTATTCAGGTAGGAGCCAACGTAGATCAAAATGTTCAATTTTCCATTGGCACAATGACGGGTCAAGCTTTAGGGCTTGCTGACGCACAAGGCGCAGCGGTTGTTAGTATTTCAACGGCTGATAGTGCAAATCGTAGTATTGGAGTTATCGATACTGCTCTTAAGAGCGTTGTTAAACAACGAGCTGATTTGGGTGCGTATCAAAACCGCTTCGAGGAGGCCTATGTAGGTGTTTCTATTGCATCAGAGAACCTGCAAGCAGCTGAGTCTCGGATTCGTGATGCGGATATTGCCAGTGAGTCAGTCAATTTAGCAAGGGATCAAGTACTTTCCCAAGCTAGTACGGCCATGCTTGCTCAAGCAAATGTTCGATCACAGTCGGCTTTGCAACTGTTGCGTTAGTGGAAGTCCGACAAAGAGGTTTCTGGACGTCGTCTCTTTGTCATTTACAAAAGGAGAGAGGTTTTCGCGCGCCTCTCTCCTTTTTTTCTTTATTCTCTATAAGGCGAGAGGGAAGGGGAGAGATAAGAGATACACCTTCGTCACTCTCTCCGTTTATCTTGCGTTCTATTCCTAAAAAATTCTAAAAATTCAATCCTCTTTTTTTATCTTAACTCTCTCTCGATATGTACCTATTTTTTGGGATACCTCTAGTCTATTTCTAACTTGATCTTTTTTGCCAATCTCAAATTTTGCCAATCTTAAAATTTGTTATGGTCTGGCTGAAATACGCACTCTATTTCTAACTCTTAGTTCGGCGAAACTCCGTTTTCAACTCCTTGACTTAACTGGATAAAAAATCTTTTCATTATTTTCTGAAATCGACTTTGTAGAGGTACCCTTATTCAAGAAATATCTGTATAGTCGTTCCATCTTTTTCCTTTTTTTCAAGTTTTATCTCCTTTGGATAGTTGAGCATCAAGGTAGGGGGGAGAGAGGAAAATTTTTGCTTTTTAACATTTGGATTTTAACATTCGGATTTTAACATTGGATAGGGAGTATTGAGAAATACTAGTAGGGAGTTTTCTTAATACTCATGAAATAGTAAACAGAGTGAGGTAAGCGAAATGAAAGAGTTAGAAAAACTAAAATTTCTTCGAGGGTATGCGAATCTTTTGAGAGGGGGAGTTCTTCTCCTCTTGGCTCTTTTTCTCTCCTGTGCGGAGAAATCCAAAGATATCGAGCTGAACCCAATGTCGATTCAAGGAACTCCTGAAGCAGAGAATACCCTTACCATTTTACATTTCAACGATTTTCACGGGCATCTCACCAAGAACGATCGCAATAAAGAGATGGGACTAGCGGAGATGGCAGGATACGCCGATTACTTAGCCGCCTCGGGAGAGCAGGTCATTTTTCTCAACGCTGGAGACTTGATTCAAGGAAGTGTTTTTACCACTTTTAGCGACGGGGAAGCGATGATCGAACCGATTAATAACATGAATCTCTTTGCGATGGCTGTGGGAAACCACGAATTTGATTACGGGTTTGATCAGACAAAGAAGATCGAAGGTCTGATGAATTTCCCCTTTCTTTCAAACAACGTCCGGTATAAAAAAGATGATGCGCTTGCGTTCCGATCCCACTTCGTCTACGAGATAAATGGAATTAACATCGGATTTTTTGGGGTAACAACTCCGGAGACGGCGTACAAGACGCACCCCGACAACGTGAAAGATCTCTACTTCGAGGATATTGTCACCAGCGCTCAAACGTCTGTCGACGCTTTGAAAAAAGAGGGAGTCGATATCATTATCGCCATCACGCATCTGGGAATCGAAGGAAACGATACGAGCCTTCGCATGGTACAAAACGTTGAGGGGATCGATTTAGTCATCGATGGTCATAGCCATACTTCGTACGGAGAGTACGAAGGAGAGACACTCATCGTTCAAGCTGGAGAGTACGGAAAATTTGTCGGTTCGGTAAAGATCGCCAAAAACGGTGATGGTGCGGTTGATATCCTCTCTTACGAGCTACACTCAAAAGAGGAGCTAGAGGCGAATACCGCCGTTGTTCCAAACGCTGCGGTTGCTGAGGCGATAGAGAGAGTGGTGGCGATGACGGCCGAGATCGCCGAAGAAGAGGTCGCCAACGCCCCTGTGGTTTTAAACGGTGTTCGCGAAGATGTCCGAACGAAACAGACCAATTTAGGGAGTTTGATCTCCGACTCCATTCGAGAGAGGCTTGAGACCGATGTCGCTCTCTTTAACGGAGGGGGAATCCGTGCAACCATCGACGAAGGCCCTGTCACGAAGGGAGAGGTTCTAACGGTTCTGCCTTTTGGGAGTTCGGCGGTCGCCATCGAGTTGAGTGGTTCTGATGTTTTAGCTGCGATAGAGAACGGACTTAGCGAGTATCCAACTCCCCGAGGAGCCTTTCCTCAAGTCTCGGGAATGACGGTTCGATTTGACTCCACTCTTCCTCCTCAAGAGCGAGTCGTTGAGATCATGATCGGGGGAGCTCCTCTGGATCTGATGGCGACCTATACGATGGCGACGATAGATTTTACCGCCGCAGGAGGAGATGAGTACACGATGCTGAAAAAACCGATCATCCAAGAGGGGGCTACGTGCGACGCCATCTTTATTGATTATCTAAATGGAAGCCCAGATTTTGAGAACTTAGAGGTAGATTCTCGAATCGTTGACGTCTCGGCGACCTCTTAAAACTTCTCTACGAATCCAATTTTCTAGAACGTTCTTGAGAGAAATTTTTAGGGAATTGGAGCGTAGATCGGGCGAATGAATAGGGTGTGCGAATAGGAAAGGCTCTGATGCACATCTCTAAAAAACCCCTTTTCATTCCTAACTCGATCTTTTCTGAAATCGCTTTTTTAGAGGTACCCTTATGAAAGCCCTTTTTCCTGGAACTTTTGACCCCCCTAGTTTTGGTCATCTCAATATCATTGAACGAGCGAGTTCTCTCTTTGAACAGCTGGATGTTGTGATTGCGAATAACCAGAAAAAGAATCCTCTTCTCGAGATAGAGGAACGCAGGGAGATCTTGGAAAAATTAACGGAAAAATACTCCAATGTTACGGTCACCTTGTGGGATAACCTGATTGTGAAGTACGCCAAAGAGAGGGGAATTCAAACGATTGTTCGGGGGGTTCGAGGTCCGACAGATTTTCAGTATGAGTTTGAATTAGCCCTCTTAAATCGAAGTTTAGCCTCCGATATCGAGACGATTTTCTTACCGACGCAGTCAAATTTTATGCTACATCGATCCTCGACGATTAAGGAGCTTATTCAAGCGGGTATCGATGTCTCTGAGATGTTACCTGAGGTAGCAGCGGAGGCGATAAGAAAGAAGGTAAATAAAAAAAGAGGGTAAATAGATGAAACTCGTTATTTTTCACTATCATCTTTGGCCAGGGGGAGTCACCGAGGTCATTCGCCTCTCTCTGCGGGCGGTTCTCTCCTATTCGAAAGAGTTTGACTCTATCGAACTCGTTGTGGGAAACGAACGAAATCTCTCTAACGTAATAAAAAAAATGGAGAACGAGGTAGGGGTTCCGATTCGCTCATTCTGCTACCAAGAGTTTGCGTACGCCTCCGAGTCTCAACTTCCCGCCGATCACTTCTCGGATGATGAGTGGCTCTCTTTTAGAGAGAAGCTCTACGGACTTCACGGAGGGTCGGACTCTTTCTGGTGGATTCACAACCACTCTCTTGGGAAGAGCCTTTTTTTCTCCCAATTTCTAATAGAGTGTGTTGAGAAGAAAGAGCAAGCATCTCTCTTTCAAATCCATGATTTTTGCGAAGAGGGGCGTCACGCCAACCGAGTGCTTCTGGCTCCCCTTCTTGATCGCCTCTATCCGACGGGAAAAAAGATACGCTACGCGTGCATCAATCTAAGAGATGTACAGATCTTACGTGAGGCGTTTGAACCCTCTCATGAGAGTGGACTGAGTGAGGTTAATCGAGGGGTTCACTACCTCCCCAATCCCTATTTCGGCTCCTCCGAGCCACTCCTTTCAAAAGATTCGCTGGAAGCTCTGCGAGAGAGGGTTGTCGAAGAGTACAGCTTAAAGAGAGAGAGGGATATCTGGCTCTATCCTGTGCGAGGAATTCGGCGCAAAAATGTTTTGGAGATGGGGTTTTTGAACCAACTACAAGACTCTCCCTCCAATTTTTTACCGACCTTACCAGCCAACTCTGCCCCAGAGATGGCCTACTCCCAGACGGTTGAAACCCTCTTCGAGGAGGGGTATTTAGAGGGGGTTTTTCAGATAGGAAAAGATTTTGACGAGCGACTGGGCGTCTCTTTTACTCTCCTCTTTGAATTAGCCGATCTCTTGGTTAGCCCCTCTTTAAAAGAGGGATTTGGATTTTTATTCATCACCGCCTTGGAGTACAACAAGCCCCTTTTAGCGCATAAAATTTCTGTTCTAGACGATTTCTCCGAGCTATACCGAGATCATCCTCACCATTTTTATAACGAGGTCTGGGTACCTCTTACGGAGAAGGAGTACGAGGTACTCGAGAAAGACTCTTTTTTAAGGTTTCAAAAGATAACAACCGAAGATCCAAAAGAGTTAGAGAAGAATTTCAAAAAGCAGGTACGAAAAGAGGGGGAGGGGGAAGCTCTCGTTCCTTTCTCTCTCTTTCCCGTAGAAGAGCAGGCGAGGCTGATTCGCCGATTAAAAAATGACTCGAATTTCTCTCAACTGAGTCGAGAGAAAAACTCCCTCTTATTAGAGATCGTGCAGGAGTTAAACTCCGCCAAAAAAGGGGAGAGAGAGGAGGGGAAGAGAGATCTGCTCGAAGAGAGATTTGGAGCAAAATCCTTTGGTCAGAAATTTGAAGAGATCGTAAGGTCTGAGGGTAGCTCTTGTCAGAAAGCCTCGGTTCATCGCCGGCTGTGCGAAATTTTCAGGGAACGAACCGAGGTCAGTTTTCTTTTTTAAACTCTCTTGTTAAACTGGGAGCGTATCTTTTTTACCGCCTCCGTGAGTGTTTTAAATCGTTCGCTCTCTCTGGAATTGAGATCTTTGAGTGTCCACTCCCCCGAACTCTCTGCGAGGAGTCCGTACGGAATCGAGTAACTCTCGGCGTACTTAAATTGGTTTGCTAGTTTTTTAAATTCAGGATAGAGAAGAGTACGAATCCCCTCACCTCGTAACTCTGAGACCGCCTGCGATAACTCCGCTGAGAGGGGGTTAAAATCTTGGTGGGGATAAAAAAGGATCAGATCGGCGAGTGAGGGAGAGTGGTGAGAACCTCTCTCCTGCAAGATCGCCAGAAGCCGGTCGAGACCGACCGAACCGCCAATGCCAGGAAGCTCTTTTTTGGTGTAGAGCTGAGCGAGATCGTCGTATCTTCCCCCAGAACAGACGCTTCCAAATTCACGACTATTTAATAAAAAAGTTTCAAAGACAAGACCGGTGTAGTAGTCGAGTCCGCGTGTAATGCGTGGGTTAAAGCGAATTCTCCCTTCGATATCGCTCCCTTTAAAACCCTCAAAGAGTCGGTTCATAAAGGCGACTGTTTTGCTCTGGGGAGAGAGGTGTTTAGCAAATCTTTGAAACGCTTCCCAACCACTCTCCTCGGCGGTCGTTCCCTTGAGAGTCGTCTGTAAAATGTCTCGTTGTTTTTTATCTGAGACCAATTTTTTTAGCTCTGATTCAAAACTCTCTTCCCCGATCTTCTCCGACTTATCGATCAGTCGTAGTAGTTCTGTGTTGATCTCTTGAGAAATGTTGAGTTTTTCGAGAAGTTCGCCTAAGAGGGCTCTGTGATTGATCTCTATCTGGTAGTCGTCGAGTTTAAGGCGGTCGAAGATATCCGCCACAAGAGTCAGAGACTCAAATTCACTCGCAATCCCTTGAGTCCCGATCGTATCAAAATCGCACTGATAGAATTCTCTGAAGCGCCCTTTTTGCGAGTTCTCTCCTCGCCAAACCTTGGCGATGTGATACCGCTTAAAGGGAAAGGTAATCTCACTTTCGTGTTCGGCGACAAAACGGGCGAGGGGGACGGTTAGATCAAATCTCATGGCGACATCGCGATCGCCGTTATCGTTGAACCGGTAGAGCTGCTTATCGGTCTCTCCGCTTCCCTTTCCTAGAAGGATTTCGGTGTACTCAAGTGCGGGGGTATCGATTCCTGCGAATCCAAAAAGATGGTAGCTCTGCTTAATCGTCTCGATAAAAAACTCGCGTAAAGACTCCTCTTGGGGAAGAGAGTCACGGAATCCTTTTAATCGTCGAGGGGTGATGAGTGGCATAGAGGTCTCCTTTCTACTCGCTTATCAAATCTTCTTTTCTAGCAAGAGAGGGTAATGTGGGTGAGAAGTGGCAAAAGAAACCTTAACGTTCTAAAGAGTTTTAGGGAAGGATTTTCGTAAAAATTGACCCTCTTACTCCGCCTTAATTGGCCAAGACGCCTACCACTTTCCACCCATTGGGAACTTTTCTGATGGCGAAAATGAGAGTTCTTGGATCGAGGATTAGCTCTTTTTTCCCTGGAAATAGAGTCGAACCGTCGAAGATAAAGTCGGTATCCTTGAGTCCCTCTGTCCTTAACAGTTGGCTGTCAGGGAATATCTCTTGAACCTCTGATATCGTGTAGACTTTATATTGGTAGTTCTCTTTGTACTCTTTTAAATCTACTTGGGTGTAGTTTTCGAGGGGAAGAGGGATAGAATACTTCTCCACTTTCGTCCCCTTATTCATAAGCTGAACGAGATCGAAGAAGCTGCTGTAATACTTAGGAAGATCGTTTTCTAGAATGATATTGATAAAATCAAGGGCGGCTTGTGTGGCTTGTTCCCGTGAAGGGGGAAGAGTTCTCTCTCTCTCTTCGTATGGATTTTTTACCGTGGGAAAGATGGGAGTTTTTGCCGCTTGAATCTCATTTTCGTCTACCGTGGACTCTCTCTTGGCACTGTATTGAAAGAGTTCATTCGCATTAGGAATGATCGAGATATCCCACGCCTCTAAGGAGAGAGAGTAGACCGTCGCCTCTCCTCTGTCGGTCTGCTGAGCTAAGAGGCGAACTTCACTCGTCCCTTTTGTATCGTAGAGAGAGCCATTCAACGCTGGCTCTTCTTGAAACCAGTTACTATATTTTTCACTAACTCCCTCGGGATTTCGTCGCCACGGGAGGGTAAAGAGGGGAGGTTCTCTATCGGGAAGGCGTAATTTTACTTGAACGGTACTCAGACCGGACATCGTCTGATCGTATAAAATCGCATGAAGACGCCATTTTCGAACCGTTCCCGGTCGAGGAGGGGGGAGATCTTTTGTCTCCGTTGGATTTAACACAGAGAGGCGACGCCACCCCTTTTGACTATCAAGGAGGATCCCCCCTTTTTTCTCAGATGCGTATAAAATAATAGAGGTGATAAACGTTCTCTCTCGGGAGATCTCCGCTTGTTCTGTCTCTTGGGCGAGCAATACCTCTGAAAAAGGGAGAAGTAGTAGGAGAAGGGTTAGAGTTGAGAGGCGCATATTCATTACCTCTAAGTTCGACATTTTAGAGGCTATCTCAAGGGATTTTTCTAGTGCGGATTAAAAACTTTTAGAATTCTGCTGAAATGAACACTCTTTTTGAAAGAGACACTCCCGACACTTCGGGCCTCGGGGGAGACAGATATTCTGTCCAAAGAGGACAAACCAGTGGTTGGTGGAGATCCAGAAAGAGGGGGGAATCAGTTGACGCAGAGCCGCTTCACTCTCATCGGGACTCTCGGTTTGGATTAACCCTAGTCGGTTGAAGATGCGATGAACGTGAATGTCGACGCAGATAGCTGGGATCTGAAACCCCAAAGCGAGGGTGAGGTTCGCCGTCTTTAGCCCGACTCCAGGCAGCTCCAATAACCCCTCTAAGGTTGAAGGAACTCCCCTCTGCTCCTCTCTTAGTCTCTGAGCGATTTCACGGATACTCTTCGCCTTGTTTCGGTAAAAACCTGCGGGAAAGATAGCCTCTTCGATGGCGGAAAGCTCGAGATTTGACATCTCTTCAATATTTTTAGCCAGAGCAAAGAGACGGCGAGAGCTATCGAGTGTGACGTTATCTTTGGTTCTTAGTGAAATAATCGTTGAGGCAAGGACTAAAAAGGGGTCTCGACCAAACTCTTCAACGATCATCGCCGCCGAGGGGGGGGGAACCTCTGTCAACATCTGAGAGAGTCTACTAAAAAAATCTTCCCACCCACGGTTAGGTGTTGTACTAATTTTCATAGGCGGATTGATCAAAACGGACAATGTTTTTACGAAAGACGAGGTCTACTCTATCGGTCGGACCGTTTCGATTCTTGGCGATACTAAGCTCTACTTCAAGGGTATTGTTGTCTTTTCTTTCTTCATCGTCTGAGTCGTGTTCTTCGCGTCGATGGAGAAGAAGAACGAGATCGGCGTCCTGTTCGATCGAACCCGATTCACGCAAGTCGGAGATGACGGGGGGTCTGTCCGCCGCCTGTCGTCCGAGCTGCGAGAGAATAATGATCGGGATTTTGAGTTCTCTTGCGAGAGATTTTAGAGATCGACTCACCATCGACATCTGTTCGTGACGCGGAATACTCTGGTTCTCGGGGGTAATGAGACCGATATAATCGATGATGATAATCTCGACCTTTTCTTTCATCACCAACCGTCTCGCCTGCGTTCTCAGCTCCAAGAGGGGAACGTTTGGGACATCTACGATATGCAACGATTTTTCATAGAGTTCCCCCGCCACTCGGATGATGGTCTCCATCTCTTTATTGCCGAACAACCCCTTTCGAATTCGTTCAAAAGGGATTTGAGACTCGGAGGAGAGAATCCTTTCAACCAACATGGCCGCCGGCATCTCGAGGGAGAAAAAGGCACTTCTCTTCTTCTTTCGCATAAGGTTGGCGATAATGGAGAGAGCGAAAGCGGTTTTTCCTACCGAAGGGCGAGCACCTAAGATGATCATCTCCGACGGGTGGAATCCGAGGGTCATCTCATCTAGCTCGTTAAAACCAGAGGGGACACCGGTAATGTGATCTCCTCCCCTGCGCTCTAGGATGTTGTCTATGAGCTTCTCGTCTTTGATTAACGATTGAATACTCTGGTATGAACCCGCGTATCGCTGGTCATTAATATCAAATATCTTGCTCTCAGCCTCTTCGATAATTTGACCGATCTCTTCGGAGCGATTTTGGGCGCTCTCTTTGAGTTCGCCCGAGACTTGAATCAGGGTTCTTCGAACGCTATTCTCTTGGACAATCTTGACGTAGTACTCGATATTGGCGGCGGAGGGAATTAGGTTTGAGAGCTTGGCTAAGTAGGCCGCCCCCCCGATCTCTTGGAGTTGGTTATGGGCAGAAAGAAACTCCGCCACGGTGATGAGGTCGATAATACCGTCGAGATCGCTCCGATCCGAGATCGTACAAATCGCTTGGAAGACGCCTTGGTGACTGTGTTTGAAGAAGTCGGTTGGGCGTAATTTGAGGCGTACGGTATCTAGGATTTCGCGGGAAAAGTTCCCCAAGAGACCACCGAGAATTGCCTGTTCCGCCTCCTCGTTAAAAGGGGGGGTGACGATCGTTTCACCAGACATAAGCACCGGACATAAGATAATTGCCTCTTAGGTAGTGACGAAAGAGTTTTCTAGAAATCTAAAAGGAGATAAGAGGAGTAAAAAAGTTTCAAACGAAGAGTTAAGAGAGGGTGAGAAAGAGATCGAGTTATCTACTCTCTCTCGTTCTCCCTCCTATTAGCTCTCTTACTTGTTCTCTTATTCGCTCTCTTGCTCTACTTCCGTAGAACCCTCTTCGCTCGATTGTGATTCTTCCTGCGAAGGGGAATCGCTCTCATCCTCTTCCGAGGAGGGGGCTGATTCGACGACTCCCTCTTTGGATTCGACGACAACTGTCACCATACTTTTCTGATCTTGGTAGAGATTCAGAGGCACTGAGTACTCGCCTATGTGTCTGAGGCCGTGCCCCGGAACGGAGATCTTCTTCTTATCGATCGAGTATCCCAATTTGGCAAGTTCACCAGCAATCGCAGCTGAAGTGACCGCTCCGAAGAGTTGTCCCTTATTATTTGTACTAACAGAAAAGAGAAGACGCACCTCTTTGAGTCGTTCACCGACGGCCATCGCCTCTTTTCGTTTCTTCTCTTTCCGCTCTTCGATGACTCTCTGTTTCTGTTGAAAGATAGTCTGCATCTCTGGAGTGCAATGAACCGCAAATTTTTTCGGAATAAGAAAATTTCGAGCGTAGCCGTCGGCTACGATGCAAACATCTCCCTCTTCTCCCAAGTTGGGAACATCTTTGGCTAAAATTATCTTCATTATCTGATCCTCTCTACCTAGTTGCAAATGGTAATAGAGCCAGAACTCGGGCTCTTTTGATGGCAGTGGTTAAGCTACGTTGGTGCTTAGAACACGTTCCTGTGATTCGTCGAGGGAGAATCTTTCCCTGTTCTGAAACAAACCGCTGGAGAGTCTCAACCTTCTTATAATCGAGTTCCAGTCTGTTTTCACAAAACCGGCAAACTTTTTTTCGGTAAAGACCTCCCCCCCCTCCCGTGTGGCGGCGAGGTGGTCTCGAAGACGAGTTTCGTCTTACCGCACTGTCATCTCTTGGTTTTTGTGGTACTTCTGTTGAACTTTCATCTTTTGTTACGTCTGCCATAATTATTCACCTATATACTGTTTCTGCTATGAATAGGATATCTCCTAAAGAGCTACGAATAGAACTTTAAAAAATAACTTCATACAAGGGGCCTGTCAAATTCCACGGCAATCCTACCTTAGAAGGGGATGTCTGAGTCATCAAAGGATGTGTTCTCCCCAAAGGCGGGAGGAACGGCGGAGGCGGGTGGAACGGCTTGAGCCTGCGGGGTAAATGAGGGGGCTGCGGGCCGTGAACTACTCGCTCCATCACTGCTCTCAGAACGACCTCCCGAGAGAGATATTTCATCGACAATAATGGTCACCTTCGTCCGCTTGACACCATCCTGCTCCCAACGATCCTGATTCAAATGACCTTCCAGTGTCAACTTCTGTCCCTTCTTCAGATAATTCTGAAGGGCCTCTCCGCGTCTACCAAAGATAGTTGCATCAAAAAAATGGGGCTCTTCTACCCACTCATCTCCCTGTTTCCGAGATCGATTAACCGCTAGAGAGATACGCGTTATGGCTAACCCCGATTGGGTTACCGTTAATTCAGCGTCTCTCGTTAAGCGACCAACGAGGAAGACTCGGTTGATATCGCCAGCCATTGATCAATTCCCCTCTTTTTGGACAAAGAGGTAGCGGAGCAACTCATTGACTAGTTTTAGTTGGCTTTCAAGGTGGATGAGTCTCTCTGGTTTAAAAGAGAGATTAAAGAGTTTGTAATGCCCTCTTGTCTCTTTTTTGATAGGGTAGGCGAGAGAGCGATCCTCCATGTCCACCTCTGAGAGTACCTTCGCTTGCTCTGATTCAAGGATTTTTTTAACGGCGGTGATTCCGTTGGAGTAATCATCTCCAGTCACACGAAAAACTGCGACCAACTCATATGATCTTTTTGCCATAAATATTACCTCCTCATGGACGTTAGACCTGCTAGTTTAAACAGGTAAAGAGGGTTAAAAGGCTCTCTCCGGCCGATAGATTTTTTCAAACTCTATGGATAGATTTTTCGAATAAAGAGAGAGTGAAAACAACGCTTTCTCTCTTTTTTCGCAGACCCTTCCTTTACTCTGTAAAAATGGTTACAATAGAACCAGTCACGCACCTTTGCTACTCCAATAAGATTTTTAAAGTCCTTGTGGATAGTCGTAGCAGAAGGAATAGGGAGAGTAGACTCACTCAAAGAGAGAGTCCTTTAACCCCGAGACAACGGTTCGATTTGCCACGGTAAGTCTAAAGAAGTGAGATGGAATATGCAACCCAGCGAAGAGAATAAATTTCTAAAATTACTTCACTATCTATCTCGACGGTTGCGACTTATTGAAGAGTTGATAGATTGGGATACTAATGATTCCTATCTGAATTGGGATCTTCTTGAAGGGTTACGCCTCTTTCATAAGTCGACGCAGAGACTCTTTCCCTCTTCTAAGATTGCGATTGATCCTCTCAGAGAGCCGGATATTTTTGGTGCTACCTACCGCCTCTTTGTTCAGGCGGAGGCGTGTTGCGAGAGGGTTTTAGACTCCCCTCGATTTCGTGGAAATGATGAGTCCCTCCGAGGAGAGATAGAGTTATGCGCTACTTTTTGTCATAAACAGTTGGTGCGAATGCGAAAGAGAATTAATTCAGAAAACCAGTCACTCTACGATAATTTAAGGAGGGATGGTGAAGTGAATATTTCGCAAACATCGGGGATCAGTTCAACCGAGCTGGAGACCCTTTTAGGTGATTTATAGAGATCTTATCAAAAGTGTTTTTCAGAGATATC
>CAZATZ010000005.1:0-2028 GCA_964488175.1 uncultured Spirochaetales bacterium | reverse complement strand
AGAGATATCAAGAAAGAAGTACAGGGTTCTTCTAAGAAATTGATTTCAGAAAATAACGAGTTAGAAATGAAAAAGAGTTTTTTAGAGGTACATTAGAGGGAGAATAAAATTATATGGAACCGACAGAGATTCAAAAATTGGCTGAAACGTACGTGCAAAGAGAGCGGTTTTCTCCTTTTCGAGAGGAGATAGAGGAACTTCTTAAGCAGAAAAATTGGAAGGAGCTAGGAGAGCGATTTGAGTTTCCCATCTCTTTTGGAACAGGGGGACTTCGCGGTCTCATCGGTGGGGGAGATGCGTATATAAATCATCTCAATATCTGCCGAGCGACTCAGGGGATCGCCTCGTATGTCTTGAAAAATAGACAGAGAAAGGGGAGTCCACGGATTGTGATCGCCTTCGATTCGAGAAAATATTCAAAAGAGTTCGCTCTTCAGACCGCTCTCGTTTTCGCCGCCAACGGAATCAAAGCCTTTCTCTACCCTCACCCGCGGTCGACCCCCCAACTCTCTTTCTCTGTGCGGCACTTAGGAGCGATGGCTGGTGTCATGATAACGGCGAGCCACAACCCCAAAGAGTATAACGGTTATAAAGTGTACTGGAAGGATGGGGCTCAGATTGTTCCTCCCCACGACGGGGGGATTATCGAGGAGGTTCGCAAAGTTGACTCAGAGGTCGTCCTTCTCGAGGAGAGTGAGGCTATCGAGAGAGAACTCTTGCAGTACTTGGATGAAAAATTGGACAATGCGTTTACCGAGATGGTCATCAGACACTCTCTTCGACCCGATCTTTTTAGAGAGTATTCAGAGGGGATTAGCGTTGTTTATACCCCCCTTCACGGAGTTGGCGCCGACTCAGTGAAGAGAGTTTTTGATAAACTGGGAATGGATCTTCACTACGTTGAGGAGCAGAGAGAACCCGATGGAGATTTTCCGACGGTCAAATCGCCCAACCCAGAAGAGACCTCGGCACTAAAGATGGCGATTGAATTGGGAAAAAAAGAGAGCGCAGATATTCTCTTGGCTACAGATCCCGACGCCGATCGTCTTGCGGTAGGAATTCCCAATGAGAACGGCGATGGCTACTCTCTTCTAACGGGAAATCAACTAGGAGCTCTTCTCCTCGATTATATCGGTGCCACTCGTCAAGAGCTGGGTAAACTCTCCCCCAAAGCTATCTTTTTAAACACGATTGTTACCTCTTCTCTTCACGCAAAAATTGCTGCGTCGTACGGGATTGAGCACGAACAGGTACTAACGGGATTTAAGTACATCGGCGAGAAGATAAGGGAGTACGAGGGAAAGAGAGAGTTTATTTTCGGCTGCGAAGAGAGCTACGGTTATCTGGTGGAACAGGAGGCTCGTGATAAAGATGCGATCTCCGCCGTCATGATGGCGGTTGAACTGATGCTCTACAATAAATCTCAAGGTCGTACTCTCCTCGATCACCTCAACGCTCTGTATCAAAAATTTGGATACTTTGAAGAGTCTCAGATTAACAAGACCTTTCGTGGAAATGACGGACGCATCAAAATTGCTAAGATCATGGAGACTCTGAATGAGACTCCAGAAGAGATCTTTGAAGAGAAGAGTATCCGCTGTTTTACCGATTACCAAAAGAGGAAGAGAACTCATTACACCCCCAGAAAAGAAGAATCTTTTGATAACCTTCCAGAGGCCTCTGTTTTACAGTTTGATTTTACAGATGCAACGAAGAAAGAGGATGATCCAAGTGGTGGGGCGAGTGTGATTGTTAGACCTTCGGGAACGGAGCCTAAAATTAAGTTTTACCTCTTTACCTCTAGTCAGAAGAGTGATCTGGATGAGGCGAAGAGAGAGTCCGCCCTGCAACAAAAAGAGTATGCCGAGAAGATTCATCGGTTGTTAGATAGTTAACAGAAGAGCGGTCTACTCAAAGCTTCCTCAAAAATTGAGATACATTTGAGAGGGAGTTTTGAGGTAAACGGGATTTTGAAAATTGAGTTTTTAGAAATCTCTCTCCCGAAAAATTCTGAAGCTACCGCAAAGG
>CAZATZ010000004.1:0-21972 GCA_964488175.1 uncultured Spirochaetales bacterium | reverse complement strand
CTTCCTATTTTGTGCCATAAGCTTGTTATGTTCTTAATCGTGTAACCATTCTATATGTCATGCTAGTGCGTCTTGTCATCGTACCATGTGAATATGAAAAGAACTTTAATCTAATTTTGCTCTCAAGACAAGAGAATATTTTTCTAGTGAAAGAATCAAAACGGATTCTCTTTTTCAGATGTGCTCTAGGAGACACCTCTAAAAATCCCTCTTCAAAAAGAGAACTTCAAGATTCTTATTCCTCTTCACAAATAACAGAAAAAAGAGTACTCTCTTGAAAGAAGAGACACGCAGTAATCTAATCACCTGTACGCTATTTTTGTAGAAAACAGAAGGGTAAAATGATGATGTCGAAATCACTTACTGAGTTAAAAAAAGAGAGAACAGTACTCGAGAGCGAACTCTTTGAGAGAGAGCTAGATCTAGGGAATTTTCTCTTCGATGAGTTTCCCTCTCTCTCCCTCGAAAATGACGAGATTCCCTCTCTCTATGAGAACATTCAGAAAAATATTGAGTCATTAGAGGTAAATAAAAAAGAGCAGGGCGATGTTCGAGAGTTACGATTGCACAAAGATGAGGTTAAGGATGAGATAGATCTCGTCCAGAAGGAGATCGCCGATCTTGTCGCTCAGATAACTCCTTTGCGAGAGGAGTGGGGTGAGGAGATATACTATTCTCACCAAGAACTTCCCTTCCTCGATAAGGAGATCATCAATTATACAAAGAAAATTCAACGCCTCGACGAAAAGAGACAGAAGCCGAAAAAAGAGTGGATGAAACCGTTCAAAGATGTAGAGGAGCAGAAGAGGGTTCTCTATGAAAAGTTGGCCTCTTTTGTCTGGACCTCTATTCAGGAAAAGGGTGTCGGTTTTAAACGGGTTAACGAGTCAGAATTTTTTAAGCGGATACAGGAGGTTGAGAATCAACTGATTGATGTGAGACAAAATCTAGAGAGAAAGAGAGAGTTGATTCAGACGTTACGTGTTGAGGTTCGTAAGAATCCCCTCAAGCGATTGGTGGCGTCTCAAGATGTGTTAATAAATGAGAAGAGGCAGTATTTTATCGAGTTGGGCAGGATCGTTTATGAGCTGAGAGAGGATCCTTTTTTTCTTGGCGATGAGAAAAACTCTCTCTTTCCTCCCCTGATTGAGGCGATTGAGTCGCAGTACCGAAAGTATCGAGCTTGTTCTGTTGAATTGGAAAAAAGACAGCTAAACCAAGAGATCGAATCTCTTGAAAAAGAGTGTGAAAGAGAAGAGAAACAGATCGATTCTTTGAAAGAGAGCCTCAGCAAGAGGCAGAGCGAATTGGATGAAATCAAAGAGAAGATAAAGAGAAAAGAGAGTGAATTGGCTAGTAAAGAGGATCTTACTGGAGAGGATCGAGAAGAGTCCCCTAACGATGACGAGAGAGGCGAGTAGAGAAGATGGCTGAAACTTCCCAAGAAGAGAGTATATTTTTGTATGACAAGACGATCAAAGAGATCTTTCTTGATTCAGAGATTGACTCAGCGATTGATTCGGAGATAACCCTATGTGGCTGGATCAAGACGGCACGCCGTTCCAAAGAGATCGGGTTTGTTGCTCTCAATGACGGAACGACGCAGGGCGATTTGCAGATCGTTTTTGACCTAAATGAGAGTGTTTTTTCAGAACTCTTTGCGGAATTCTCTACAGGGGTCTCTCTGCAGATCACGGGAAAGATTGTTGCCTCCCAAGGGAAGGGACAGAAGATAGAGATTCAAGCGAAGAGTGCAAAAGTTTTTGGAGGTGTCACCGAGGACTACCCTCTGCAAAAGAAACGACACTCGTTCGAGTTTTTACGGGAAATTACCCATTTAAGAGCGAGGACAAATACGTTCTCTGCGATGAATCGAGTTCGAAGCCGTCTCTCATTTGCGATCCACGAGTATTTTCAAAGCCGTGATTTTCACTATATCCACACTCCTCTTATTACGAGCAATGATGCCGAGGGGGGAGGGCAGATGTTTCGAGTCACGGTCGCTGAGGATGAGAAGATTCTCAAAAATCCAGAGAAGGACTTTTTTGGGAAAAAAAGTTTCTTGACCGTTAGCGGTCAACTCGCTCTCGAAACTCACTGTCTCGGACTGGGAAAGGTCTACACGTTCGGCCCGACCTTTCGTGCGGAAAACTCCAATACGGCTAGGCACGCCGCAGAGTTTTGGATGATAGAACCAGAAATAGCCTTTTGCGAACTTCCGGGGTTAATGAATATCGCCGAAGATTTTTTGAAAAATATTATCGCAAAGGTGTTAAGCGAGTGTTCTAATGAGATTGATTTTTTCAATCAATGGGTTCAAAAAGGGGTCAGAGAGGAGATTGAAAATACTCTCAAAGAGCCATTTGCTCGAATTACTTACACCGAGGCGATTGAGATCTTGGAGAAAAGCTCACAATCCTTCGAGTTTCCCGTCTCTTGGGGAATCGATCTCGCCTCCGAACATGAGCGATATCTCTGTGAAATGCACTTCAAGAGACCGGTGATTCTTAGTAATTACCCCAGTGGTATCAAGGCGTTTTACATGCGACAAAACGATAATGACGGAGATCAGAATAGAACGACGGTTCGAGCGATGGACATTCTCTTTCCGCGTATCGGTGAAGTGATCGGAGGGAGTGAGAGAGAGGCGAGATACGACGTCCTCTGTCAAAAGTTAGAAGCTCAAGAGTTAGCTCTTGAGGATTACGCTTGGTACCTCGATTTACGGCGATACGGCTCCGTTCCCCACTCTGGATTTGGTTTGGGATTAGAACGACTTTTGATGTTTCTGACCGGACTTGGTAATATTCGAGACGTTCTTCCCTTTCCACGAACTCCGCAAAATTGTCTCTTGTAGGGTGCCTCTCAAAAGTCGATTTCAAAAAATAATGGTTGGAATCTCACCGGAGATCTGGTACGTAGACGATCGAAAAAGAGGCACTCGAAGTTATGAACTCTTCTCATCTTAATTTATCGTTTGAAGACCTCCCATCAAAAGAGAGTGTACTCTCTTCTCTACAAGCGATGGTTCTCTCTGTCTCTGGCTGGCGAAAGGTTTTTGCTGAGGGGGGAGAAGAGGACGAGGGAGAGGAGATCTCTGCGAGTGATCAACTCTTGACAGTCGCTGCGGCAACGGTATACGCAGACTTTTTAGAAAACCGTTTGGTGGCGGAAGACCTTGGAGAAGATGTTGGAGATGAGATTGGCGAAGAGGGCAGAACCGCCGATGGAAAATCGAAGCGACGAGAGACGATCGGCAAGATTCTTTTAGCACGTGATAGTCGTCCGACGGGGGAGACCCTCTTGGTACTCCTCTCCGCAGTTCTTCGCAGACGAGATATCCCTCTGATTGATCTCGGCTGTGCTGCTATCCCTCAGGTGGTTGCGTTAAATTCACAGAGCGAGAGGGGCGGATTTCTCTACTGTTCTGCCAGTCATAATCCGGTCGGGTTCAATGGACTTAAGATGGGATTTGGTTCCTCTGGCGTCGCCGAAGGAGTGATTGCGAAAAAATTGATCTCTCAATTTCAAACTCTGGTAGAGAGCTACGAACCTATTCCAGCAAACCGACTCGCGAGCATCGCCGTTGAACTCTTCTCTTCACCTCTGGAACGAATCGGAACAAGAGAGAGCGACGTTGAAAAGAGTAAGGAGAGTTACCGACGTCTAACCGAAGAGATTTTCTTTCGTGATTCGAGTAAAAGAGCTTTGATCGAGAGACGAATCGAAGAGTTTACGAAAGAGAATCCTCCGGCGGTGGTCAGTGAATTTAATGGGAGTGCTCGAGCGCTCTCTATCGATACGGAACTCTTTGAAGCGTTTGGATTTCGTACGTATCGATATAACGATACTCCTGGAGTCTTTAGTCATGCGATACTCCCCGAGCGAGAGAGTCTTGAGCCAGCCTGTGAACTTGTTCAAAGAGTCGCAAAATCACAAAACGGCGTAGTGCTTGGTTATGTTCCCGACTGTGACGGTGATCGCGGGAATCTGGTCTATTACTCTCATAAGAGAAAAAAATCCGTTCCACTTCAAGCCCAAGAGGTCTTCTCCCTCTGTGCGTTGAGCGAGACCCTCTTTCGTCTCTGGCTGGAAGAAAAAGCCCCCCTTGGAGTCGTTTGCAACGGGCCAACATCTCAGCGGATTGAGGCGGCACTCTCCCCTCTAGGAGTTCGTGTAGAGCGTTGTGAGGTCGGAGAGGCAAATGTCGTCCAGAGAGCGTACGAACTGGAGCGAGAGGGGTTTACGATTTCTCTCTTGGGTGAGGGATCAAATGGTGGTTCGATTCTTCTGCCCTCTCTCGTGCGAGATCCTCTTAATACAGTTCTCAGCCTCTTACGACTCTTGGTTCTTGGATCAGATGACTCTGAAAAACAGGGTCTTGTCTCTCTGTGGGCGCAGAAAGATCCCAATATTTTCGACCATCTTAAACGAACAAACAAAACTCTTTCAGACCCCTTTACGCTTGACGAGATTATCGCAATGCTCCCGAGCTATACAACCTCGGAGACCTCAGATCCCATGGGAATGGTTCGAGGAATCACGGGCTCTCACCAAGCGATTAAGAACCACTATGAATCTATTTTTGAAATAAGATGGCGAGAGGAGTTTAAAGAAGAATGGAGAGAGAGAGGGGTTGAAACGTACCGATTTGTTCAAACGGAGGGAGTCGAGCAACGAATCGGAAGAGGAGACTCGTTTCGCTCTGGAAAGATGAGCGGGGGGCTTAAGGTCGAATTACTCGACAATAAAGGGGGGCTTCTAGGGTTTCTTTGGTTAAGAGGAAGCGGAACCGAGCCGATGTGGCGCATCTTAGTAGATTTCGTTGGAGAGTGCGAAGAGTGGGCTACCCACCTTCTTAAATGTCAACGAGAGATGATAGAAAGTGCCGAAAAGGCGTCTCGTTAAGAGGGACGGATGTGGAGATTTTCTCCTGAAGATGGATCTCTCAATTTTAAAAATTAAGCTAAATTAACCCCAAAAATCGAAATCTCTCCCTTTTAGAACTTTCCCCAAATTTGAGAGAAAAGGATCTTTCTAGAGGATTTTTAAAGAGTTCTGAGAGAGAAATTTGTAATTTTTTCTTTTAACTGTTACATTTTTCTAGTAAACACGCCGAGAATGACTAGAATATTTCTTTGAAAAATGTAGATTATTAGAGAGTAAATAGTGAATTTGTTTCGGAGTGAGACGAACGAGGAGGCGTGGTTTTGGGTGTAGGATTAGATGATAGTAATGCAATGGGTCTATCCCCTTCTGGACAGCCGTACAGAGTCCTCATTGTTGATGATTCTATGTTCGTCAAAAAACAGCTGACTCAGATTCTGATGTCAGAAAAATTTGACGTGATCGATACAGCTGCTGATGGAATTGAAGCCATCAATAAGTATAAAGAAAAACAGAACGAGATAGATCTCATCACAATGGATATTACGATGCCTAATAAGGATGGGATATCTGCGATGAAGGACATCATTGCTTTTGACGCAAATGCTGTTATTGTTATGGTCAGTGCGTTAGGAAAAGAGGATCTTGTTAAAGAATCCCTCCTTGCTGGAGCAAAAGGGTATATTGTTAAACCTTTAGCAAGAAACAAAGTTCTTGAACGATTGGGTAAGGTTCTCGCTTAGAACTCCTCGTTTCGAAACTTCTGTCGCTACATTTGCCTTCTCGCATGGCAAGGTCGTACACTGTACTCTCTTTTTTTTAAAGACTGCTTTTTTTTGTGTAAAGATTTTTCTATCTTCTCTCGATATGTGAGAGATAAGGTTCTTTTTTAGAGGTGTCCTTTAGATACAAAGAGAACTGTTTTAGTAAGCTTGTAGGTACTTCGGTGTCTCTGGTTTTGCTAAGCTGGACAACACAATTGTGCAAGGGGTTGTTAGACATAACCCTAGAGTCAACCTTTTTTAGTACCAGAAATTTCTATTTCTGATAGGCAAGAAAGGCTTTGAAAAGGAAAGTCCGTTGTCGTGAAAAGGATAGAGGGGATTTGGCTTTTATGGCTGAGCAATCTAATGAGCTACTAGTTCCAGGATTTGATAACGATTTTGATATCGCTAGTTCTTATGGGCTTGATGTCGAGTTGCTAGCTGTTCCTGATACTGATGGTATGTTACAGGTAATTCTCACTGGCTATGTAGATACCTATAACTCGGTTACCTTTCAGAAGAAAATGAATAAGGTGATTGAGCGAGGATTTATCAAGCTTATTCTCGATACAAAGGGGCTTGAGTACCTTTCTAGCACGGGAATTGGTGCCTTGGCGACTATTTTAAAGGATTTAAGATCAAAGGGCGGAGATTTCGTTCTTATTAATACAGGACCAAAAATCCTTGAAGTCTTTAAAATTCTTGGGTTCTTGCATTTTTTCGTTATTCGAACCAATGACCAAGAGGCCATTAGCTACTTAAAAGACGTTGGGGGTGGTGGCAGTACTAGCGGACAAGAGGGAAGTCCCGCCTCGGCGAACAATCTCTTTCCCTGTTCATTTGCGTGTCCCATTTGTGACAGAAACTTAAAAGTACAAAAACCCGGAAAGTATCGTTGTAGTGGGTGTAAGAGCTTGCTAGAAATGACGAGACTGGCCGAAGTCAATATCCGATAACACAAATATTGATGAGACTTCTTTTTACTGGCGGAGGAACGGCAGGACACGTTCTTCCCGCTCTCTCCGTGTGGGAATATTTACCAGACAACTGGCAATATCATTGGATTGGTTCTCACAGAGGGGTTGAAAAATCTATTCTTCAGGGAATTGATGCGATCGAGTATCATAGTATCCCGACGGGCAAGTTACGAAGATATTTCTCTTGGCAGAATTTTGTTGACCCCTTTAAAGTATTGGCGGGTATCTTCACTGCCTACTCTCTTTTGAGAAAAATTCAACCAGATCTTATCTTTTCTAAAGGCGGTTTTGTCTCGGTTCCCGTCGCCGTTGCTGCGAAACTCCTAAAAATTCCATTTCTTTCTCACGAATCTGATCTCGAACCTGGATTAGCCACTCGTATCAATCTTCGATTCTCTTCTGTTCTCATTCTCTCTTACCAAAAAAGTTTGCCGTATCTCAAGAAAGAGGATCGTGAGAAGAGTGTTGTTTTAGGAAACCCGATTCGGCGTGATTTTTTTTCCCCCACCTCTCTTGATATTCGCTCTCTTTGGAATATCTCACCAGAGCTTCCCATCGTTGTGGCACAGGGGGGGAGTCTAGGCTCTCAGCGATTAAACGAGTTAGTACTAGGAATGCTCGACACCTTGGCGGGAAAAGCCTTTGTGATTCATTTGATGGGAGAAAAGGGATTTCAACCACGAGAAGAGCGATACTACCGATCCTTTTCCTATTTGAATGAGGAGATGATACCCCTCTTGCAAGAGGCGGAAATTGCGATAAGTAGGAGTGGGGCGGGTTCTCTCTGGGAGCTGGCAGTGAGTGATACTGCGATGATTCTTTTGCCGCTTGGCTCTGCTTCTAGTCGAGGTGATCAGATCCAAAATGCAAAACTTCTCGAGGAGGCGGGGGCGGCTCACGTCTTTGATGAGAGCGAGACAGACTCTCTTGAAGTTGGAAAACTCCTCAACCAGCTATTAGAAAAAAAATCCGAGAGAGATCTCCTCAAAGAAAATGCAAAGAAATTCCTCGGAATTCAAGCAAAAGATGAAGAAAAAAACCCTTCTAAAAAAATAGCCTCTCTAATTCTATCAAAACTGTCCGATGTTTAAGGCAAAGGAATAGGATTACAAACCCTTCAATCGATATTTTTTATTCGTTTGTTTTTGCTCCCTTTTAAATTTGGTGAGAATCTTTCGGGAATATTTCGGAAATATTTCGCCATGGGGGAAGAGCAAATCTGTTTTGATGCAGAAAAAACTTCTAAAAAAGATTCGCCCAAAAGAGTCTTGTCTGGGCAAGAGAGATAAAAAAATGGAAGAACTCAGTTTTTCTTTAACTGATATTATCTACGTTATTATCCTCTTCCTATTCGCCATACGAGGTGGTTTAAAAGGATTTATTTACGAACTCTTCTCTTTTGTTAGCTTCCTCTTACCTGTTTTTATCTCGGTTCAGTTTTCTTTCCTTATCGAACCCAATATTGCGAATGTGGTAGATAAACAAGAGTGGGTTCCTTTTATCAGTTTCTTTCTCTTTTTTTTCGTTTTCTATCTACTTCTCTCTCTCTTTTCATTTTCTACGCTGCGAATTTTACGCTATCAACAATCTCCCTCCCTCTCCTCATTTCTCGGATTTATTCTGGGGTTTGCCAAGGGAGGACTCATTTGTGGATTACTCGCCTATTTTGCGATTGGAACAAATCTCTTCTCCCTACAAGAGAGGGTGCAAGACGGCTTTTTTTATCCCTACCTAGAGAGAGTGTTGCCTCTTTTTAAGCTTGGTTTAAGTTATATTCCGCCAATTTAACCTCTTTCCCAATTAAGGGGGGTGCGGCTGAGAGAGAATATCTTTAAAATAACTTGTCCAATCAATTGAAGGAAGAGAGTAGATAAAGAATAGGGAGAGCAGACCTCTCAAAACTGGGTTTTAGAGAGTAATGACGGAGTTTTTGGCAAGTGAAGGAACTGAAAACGGGGTTTAGCCGAGATGTATCACCGTGCTAAATGAGTATTTCAGTGACGCCATAACATATCTTGGAATTATCAGAAAAGATCGAGTGAGAAATGAAAAAGGGTTTTTAGGGGTACCCAAGAGTAAATTTTAGACAATTTTGAAAAAGAGCCTCTTTGTGTGGTGGGAATTCTTTGTTGAGTAGCTGGCAAGAAGATTTCACAGTGTTTTGAAGAAGAAAGTAGGATACGCGAATGAAAAAAAATTACGGTTTTGTCTCTTTTCGAATTGCGGGAACAGATGGTGTTAGTCTAGAGATCGAGAAATGGGCAAGGGTTCTTGAGGAGCTAGGGGGAGAGTGTTTTTATCTGGCGGGGGTGCTGGATCGTCCCGATGAGATCTCCATGCTTTATGAACCGCTTCATTTTCAACACCCTGAGATCAAAGCGATTTATGAGGAGTGTTTTAGTCAGACCGTTCGACCTGAGAATTTAACGGGAAAACTACACGAGTGGCGGAAAAAATTTAAAACTGTTCTGCATCAGTTTATCCAGAAGTTTCAAATAGATGTTTTAATCCCGCAAAACGCTATCACCATCCCCCTGAACGTTCCTCTTGGTCTCGCCTTGACCGAGGTCATTGCAGAGACGAACCTCCCTGTGATTGCCCACCACCACGATTTTTATTGGGAGAGACAGCGTTTTCTAACCAACTGTATTTGGGACTATATTAACTCCTCTTACCCCCCCGATCTGGACAATGTATCCCACGTTGTGATCAATAACTTCGCTGGAAAACAGTTGGCGTTGCGAAGCGGAATCTCTTCAACGCTGATTCCCAATGTGATGGAATTTGAGCGTGAGCCTCCTGGAAAAGACGAGTATAATTCAACGGTACGTAGAGATCTAAAGATTGAAGATGATGAGCTACTTATTTTACAACCGACACGGGTGGTTCAGCGAAAAGGGATTGAACACGCCATAGAACTGGTCTCTCGTCTTAAAAAGAAGTCTGTTTTTGTGATTTCTCACGAGTCTGGCGATGAGGGTGTTGAGTACGAAAATCGAATTAAAGAGTACGCCAATATGCTCGGTGTGCGGATGCTTCTAGTCGGTAATCTTGTGAAGGATAAAAGAGGGAAAAATGCTGAGGGTCAGAAGGTCTACACTTTGCAAGACATCTATCCATACGCTGATTTTGTGACTTACCCCTCTTTGATTGAGGGATTTGGGAACGCCCTTTTGGAGACTTTTTGGTTTCGAAAGCCAATTCTTGTCAACAATTACGCTATTTATGCGACCGATATTAAACCAAAAGGATTTAAGGCGGTTGAGATAGATCATTTTATCACAGAAGATACCGTGAGAGAGGTCGAAGCGCTCTTAAATGATCCTCAAGCTATTTTAGAGATGACCGATCTAAATTATAAGCTTGGGTTAAAATACTATGGATATACGACAGCGAAACGGAAACTACAAAATATTTTATCAGAATTTTATCCCGACGAGGTCTAAGAGAAGATCTTTTTGGTGTTAAAAGAGTAAGAGTACCTCTAAAAATCCCTTCATTCTTTTTGGAAATGGGCTTTTTGGAGGTACTTATAATGGAATAGAATTTGTTGGGTTTTCTTTTTTGTTTAATATTAAACTTGTATTTTTTGGTTATATGACTAATAATTAGCGTTTCACAGACCTCTGTTTCGCCTTTTTTTATTTTTGGAATTTTTGAGCATAGAGCATAGATAAAATCTTAATCTTAATAATACCCGATCCCTATGCTTTAAAAGGAGCTTTGCTATTATGAACAATCCGATTCTTTTATTACAGGAGAAGATTAAAAGGGTCTATGAAGGGGAGAGCGTTTTTTATCAGAAGAAGGCGATCTATACTCTTAACGCAGTATTTATCGCTGCGTTTCTTATGCTTATCTTTGGGAGTGTCTATATTGTTGCTGGGATAACAAAGAGTGGGGGAATTGGTGTCCTTGTTTCCGTTGTTCTTCTGATTACTATCGTTCCTTTCTGTCTTCTTCGTAAATGGCACGCGATTGCGGGTGTTTTTGCGGTCTCTTTGATCAATCTCACAATCGCCTTTCCTGAATATTTTTTAAATACCACCAACTACCGAGTCTTTTTGGCGATGGTCTATTTTCTTGCCGCTCTCTTTATCGCTCTTCTTATCGCAACGAAAACGTACCATCTTGTACTTTCTGGTTTGATTGGAATTGCGGTCTGTACGATAAACTACATTCGATTAGGCTCCTTGGGAATTGCCCCGCCTGTGATGGATTTTTTACTCACGGTATCGTTCTTTCCCATCGCTATTTTTCTCGCTATTCTTATCTATAAAACGATGGAGACCCTCTTGAATGACGCAGAGAGAGAGCATAGGAGTGCTATCGCTTTGGTAAAAAAATTGGATGGAATGATGGAGATGTATGGGGAACGATTTAATAAGGTGGGGGGTGTTCTCTCCGACTCTTCAAAGACGTTACTTGGTACCTCAACAAAAATCAGCTCTCTTTTTGAGGAGAATGACAAAGGACTTCAGGTTCTTTTTTCTCTCCTGTTTTCTTTCAAAGAACAGATGGATAGGATTGCGGAACAGGGAGAATATACGCAGCAGCAAGTTGAAGAACTTTCGAGTATTACAGAGCAGACCTCCTCGGCAATTGAAGAGATGACGAGAACGCTTGAGTCAAATATTACAGCCTCACAATCCAGAGAGAGCCATTTAAAGGTCTTACTGGGAAGTGCCGAGAAGTCGAGTGAAAAAATTCGACTTGTGGGAGAGAAAATTCGAATCTTAAAAGACGCCTCTGAAGAGATGCAGGAGACGACAAAGCTTATCGCTGGGATTGCGAATCGAACGAATCTTTTGGCGATGAATGCTTCGATTGAAGCGGCGCACGCTGGTGAGGCGGGATTGGGTTTTGCCGTCGTCGCACAGGAAGTAAGAAAACTGGCGCAAATGAGTTCTGAAAAGAGTGTTGAAATCAAAAAAAATATAGAGCAGAACCAAGAAAATATCGAATCGACGGTTGAGTTTAGTAGTGAGAGTGAAGAGAGTTTTGGTACGATCCACAGCGAGATAGAAGAGACGACCCACTCTTTGTCCTCTATGATAAATGGAATGCACGAAATGGGCACAGCCGCAGGACAGATAACGGATTCTGTTGCCTCTCTCTTAAGTGTGACAGCGACGACCTCCTCAACTAGTGAAATTCTGGGTGAAGAGATTAAGAACTTTGAGACAAATTTTGTTAAGGTCACTGAGTTACTAGATGAGACGAGCAAGAGACAGGAAAAAGTAAAAATGGAATTTCCAGAAGTTTTGGAAGGTGCCAATACGATGGATTCTATTAGTCAAGAAAATCAAACTATTTTGCAAGATTTTATTAAAGATATGGGAGAGATTAAGAAAATGCAGAGTGAGAAAGCGGGAGCTTAAAGGAATCTCTAAAAAGTCGGTTTCAGAAAGAGTCGCTCTGGAGAATATCACTCCAAACGACTCCTCTACCACTCTCTATTCTCTTGGTTGCCCTCGCTCCCAGTAAGTTGGGAAGAAGTTGGGAGGGTAATCCTTTTTGAGGACTCTCTTCTGCTCGTAAAAGACCGAGATTACTCGTGCTAAATTTTTCTCCCCTCTCGATGTTATTTAAGGCGTGAATCGTTCGATTTGTTGAGTGGTAGTGTTCGATCTCGTGGGGAGTTAATCGCTTAATTCCATCTCCTAAAATTTGGGAAACCTTTCGCGCCCCCTCCTCTCTTCCTAACATCTCACCGATCCTCTCTTGCAAGTAAAGAGTTCTCTCCTCTTCTCTCTGAAAGAGGATTTTTTTCGTTTGTAAGACCTCCGAGACCATCAAAGAAAAATCATCGGGTACGAGGGCGATGGGATCATCGACGCCTCCGCCTTGGTGTGAGAGGGTAAAATGTTTCTCAAGAGTGGTAGAACCTAGAGCGGTTGAGATAATAGGTACCAAGAGGGGATCTTTCGTGTGATCAGAGACTCCTACGTTGACTCCAAAAATAGATTGTAGGTGGGGGAGTATGTTAAGATTATACTCCTCTGGTTGGGCTGGGTATCGGGTAACGCAGTGCAAGAGTGAGAGCTTTTCCCTCTCTTTAAAAAGGAGAATCGCTCTCTCTATATCGCCCAGAAGAGAGACCCCGCTTGAGAGAATCCACTCCTCACACTCCCAGTTTTTTACTTCATTTAAGAGGGGGAAGTGGTTTATTTCGGGGGAGGCTATCTTGACCCGTTTAGGCTTTAGCGTCTGTAGAAGAGCTGCGCTCTTTAATCCAAAGGGGGTCGCCAAAAACTCAATCTCTTCCTTTTGACAGAAGTAGGCGATCTCGGTGTAGAAATCGGACGAACACTCCGTCTTTTGCAACGTTTGGAAGATGGAGATCTCTCTCTCTTGAACTTGAACATTTCCAGCGAAAGGGGAGAGTATTTCATCGGCGAAGACGATTTGAAATTTAACCGCATTCGCCTTCGATTCTTTGGCTGCCAGAATGAGTTCTTTTGCCTTTGAGAGGTCTCCTTGGTGGGAAGTCCCAATCTCCGCAATGCAAAAAACAGGTCTTGAATTCATGCTTTCCTATTGTACGAAAAGAGGGATTGGATTAAAAGGGGCGATTTTAATCGCTTGGCACCTCTTCTCATCTCAAACGTTCATCTCTCTCTTCTAAAATACATTTTTCGAGGTCTCTTCTCTTGAATATTTACAGAATTATTTTCAGGAATAGGGGGAAGGTGACGATAAAGAAAATGAAGGATACCTTCTTTCTTATGGGTCTACTTGGCACAGAAAGGCGGGCTTCACCCTCTTGCTTATGAAGGAATTGGACCTTTTGATTCTGTGTTTTAGGCGTTTCGTTTTACACAAATCTCTCTGTTAAGCGTCATCAAAACAATTTTAGAGGTGCCCTTAAGATTACTCGCTGAAAAGGGGAGGGAGACGCGGTGCAGAAAAAGCAATGGAGAGAAAAGATTTCTTCTAAAAATAAAGAATTTGAAGAGAGAATAGAGAGACTGAAAGCGGATCTCCTCGATGAATTTCCTCCTGAGCAACGAAAATTTCGAAATCAACTCATTGAAAATCGATTGGTTGAGCTAGAATTGGCGTACGCAGAACAGGCGTTAAAAAACAGTAAGTTCTTAGAAAAACCCTTCTCATTTTATTTTCAAAATTTAAAAGTTGCTCTCTTCTTGGGGCTTTTTTTCATCATGTTGGGGTTGGTGGGTGCTTGGTTGAATGTCATCTCCACTCAACAGATATTGACAAGGGTCGAGAGGATAGAGGCGAGTCAGCCAAAAGTCCAGACGTATGATTTTGTCGCCGATCACATGGGATGGCTAAGACCAATTAAGGGTCGGCTCGTCGATACAGAAGAGGAGAGAAAAAGGACTTACGAAGCGGTAAAGGGGGGATTCATTGCGAATACTCACAACCTCGACATTCTTAATGATCAAGAGTTTTTTATCTGGTCTACCGAGAATTTGGGAATGAATATTCAGCCTATGAATATCTTCTCTACCATTGAAATCGAAAGACTTGAAACACTCTCTGAAGAGATCTCTGTTCCCGATGTCCGTATCTCTTTTCTAGAGCCGTACGCTCTTGATTTCATCATGTACGGGGGAGAGCTGGCGTTAATTGAAAATAACCCCGAGATCTTTAACTCTAAAAATGTGACCCTTGACGGGCACGTCGTTCGAATGAATAACGGTGATCTCTACGGCGGAGGGGCGGACTTTTCTCGAGAAGTTTTTTATCGTATTCTTCCGATGAAAGAGGCCCTTCTTCTACTTCAGCAAGGAAAGAGTCCTCCTGCGGATTTAGATTTTTAGAGGTACCTTAAAGAGGTGTTTGGGATTCGTCTAATATTTTTTGCAACACCTTTGAAGGACTTCCCATCGTTCGGCTCTTTTGTTCGGGGGAAAATGTCAGGAGTCGCAAGAGGGCGAGATTCCACTGGAGATCGCGCATTTTTTCCGCACGTTGGTGGAAATTCCACTCCTCCGTCTCATCCTCTCTTCTTGAGTCTGGTTTTAATTGTACCTCCAAAAAGAGAGCGTGCTTTCTCTCTTTTCTCTGATTCTCCCACGGTTCTATCTCGTTGAGAACTCTCCTTTCAAGATCCTTCCAAGGGTTCCATTTCGCCTCCTCCGATACCCCTCTTTGAAAGAGTCTCTCACCCTCTATCTCACCCCCTTTACAGAGGTTTGAAAAGAGTCTCTGACGAGATTCGTCGTACCCTCCCCAGATCTCTTGGTTCAGCAGGTTCTTCAGTGAGGCTAACCGATTTTGTAATCTCTCTTGAACTTTTTCGCTGTGGGTCTCACTCACCCACTGGTGATAACGGAGGTTGAGATTCGTTAAGAGATTGAGATTTTCTTGGAGCGAATCCTTCACTCGTTTGGTCTTTGCAAATAGCTCTCTTTTTCCCTCTCGCCGCCACTCCTCAAACCAGAGAGAATCATACCCCTGTCCCTCAGAACCTCGGTTCGACGCTCTCTCTTCGAGACTCTCCTCGATAGCGATCAACCAAGCTCTCTCGATTAACTCTCTCTCTGTGATGAGAAGAGGGAGAGTCTCCGTTCTGTTTTCAGAGAGTTCTGAGGATAGGGATTGAATCCAGCGATTTTCTGAGCGGTAAAAGAGGTGGATGAGTCCGCGTCTCTGTGAGAGATTTGCTAGATTTTTTTGATAAAAGAGACGGAGATGAAATTTCTTCTTTTTGCTCTTCTCTTTTTGATTCCCACGACGACCTCCGTTCTTCCCCCTGTCAGCCGCCCTGTTATCGCCCCTGTTATCGGTATTGTCATCCCCGCTATCACCAGCATAATGGAGGGCTAAGAAGAGAGAGAGTGACTCTTTGGATCCCTTCGATGAGATTAGATGGGGAAGGGCTCTCTCTTTTGGATACTCGCTAAGATCCCAGATCTCCTCTCTCTGCCTTATCTTTTTCTCCTCTCTGGTTGATAGCACAGGGCGGTGCGAACCCTCTTTTACCTCTCTTATATTTCGTGTCTCAAAAAGAATCTTTTCTGCGTGGTCGATCACTTGAAAATTGGGTTTTAGATACTCTGGGCGTCGTTTAAAAAGTTCTTGCGGACTCCAATCATCGGGAGAAATAGAGAGACCCTCTCCCTGTAAGACGGTGTAGAGTTGTGCGTAGAAATCTCCCTCACGTGGAAGTTTTTCGGCAACGCTCTTCGCCCTCTCTTTGAGGGGAATGAGTCGCTTTCGATACTGTTTGCCGAGAGATTTTAAAGACCAAAAGACCTTCTCTTCAATTAATCCAGGTACCAACCAGTCGACCTCTCTCTCATCGAAGGTCTCTATCTTATCGTGCGGAATCTGGATCGTGGCTCCGTCGCTCTTCGCCGTCGGTTCAAAGAGGTAGTCCAACCGCCAAGACTCCCCCTCGATCTCCGCCTCCACAGGAAACTGCTCTAACGAGTCGATATCGGGGTAGTGTTCGATGAGTTCCTCTTTTTTGAGGAGAAGGGAGTCTTCGCCAAATCTCTTGAGGTAGCGGTCGAGTTGTTGGAGTCCGCCGCAGGCTAGATTTTCTGTTTCACAGAAGAGGCGGTTGAAATAAAAATCTCTGAGGGCCTCATCTCCCGCGTAGATTGAGCGCTGTCTTAGGCGATCTTCCCACTGCATCACCTCATCACGCACCTTGCGGTTTTCTACCAAGAAGGGGTATGAGAGTTTTTCGCTCTCTTGTTTGTAGAGAAGAACCTCTTGAATGAATATCTCTGTGGCCTCTTTGGGGTTGATTCGCTCGTAGGGAATGCCCGTTTTTCGACCGATTAAAAATCCTGAAATTCGGCGTTCTTCCTCGCAGAGAACGTACTCTTTCTCCTCAGACCACTGGGGGTTTTTATAACTTCTCTCGATGAGATGAGAGCCTAGATCGAGCAACCAATCGCTCTCTATTTTCGCAACGGTTCTTAAGAAGAGGCGACTCGTATTGACCCATTCGTAGGCGACAACCCACTCGGGTAAGTGGTTCTCCTTTTTCTTTGAAAAGAAGAGAATCGAAGCGGGAAATATCTCTCCCGTTTTATTCCCAGGAGATTGATAGAATCGGCTCTCTTTTCGCCTGCCAATATGGGAGAGAAATCCAGATAAAAAACTTCGGTGAACACTGCGGTAAAGGGTTGAGGGGGAGGGGAGTCCATCCCGTTTGAGAGGGATAGCATCGAGTTGAAATCCCCCCTCTTCTAAGATAGATTTTGTCTGAAGGCAGAGGTCTATCCACTCCTTGAGTCGACGAGAAGAGAGATAGTTTTTTCGAGCAAATCGGCGCATTTGCGACCAGCTTACCTCCGATTGAAATCGGGGTTTGGGGAGTTCTCGCCAGAGAGAGTCGTACCAGAGAAAGTCCGAATCGGGATGATTCCACTGTTGGTGAGCCTCTTTCGCACTCCCCTTTTTCTCTTCGGGAAACTCTCGGAGGTCGGAGAGTGAGAGGGCGCAGACGATAGGGTAGACGTCACAGAGGGCGGACTCTCTCTCGGCTTGTAAAAGAACACCTCTCAGACGGGGATCAAAGGGGAGGGTGAGGACGCGTCTTCCACGCTGTGTTAGTTCGTAGCTCTTCCTCTTTTCACCGCTAACTTTTTTTCGCTGAATAAAAAGGAGTTCTTGAAGAATTCGATACCCGTCTTGAATCGCTCTGTCACTGGGCGGGTCGAGAAAGGGAAACTCTTCCACCCCTGTTAATTTTAACGAGATCATCCGTAAAATAACTTCGGCGAGGTTGGCGCGTTCGATTTCGGGGGGGGTGTACAGCTCTCTCTCTTCAAAACTTCCCTCTTGAAAGAGGGCGTAATAGGTTCCTGGTCCGACACGTCCGCACCGTCCTCGCCTCTGAAGAAGACTACTCTTTGAGACGGGTGTAATCGGCAGGGAGAAGAGACCGGAGACGGGGGAGTAGCGACCGATGCGAGCCAGCCCTGAATCGATGACGTAGAAGATGTTGGGGATAGTTAGCGATGTTTCGGCGATATTGGTGGCGACGATGACCTTTCTCTGAGAAGAGGTGGTGAAGATCTTCTGTTGCTCCCCTTTCGCAAGTCGGGCAAAGAGGGGGAGGGTCAGACAGTTTAAATCTTGTCGAGAGTCAATGGCGTTTAGACACTCTCGGATATCGCTCTCACTCGGTAAAAAAATTAAAACATCTCCCCGTGACGAGGAGGTAAAAATCTCTTCTAATCGGAGGAGAATGAGGTCGATTAAACTCTCGGATTCCGCCTCCTCCTCTTGCGAGATAAAGTGGTCTGTAATCGGAAATCCTCGCCCTTCGACGCAGAAGAGAGCGGGGGCCACGCCGTCTAAGGTAAAGAATTTGACAAATTTTTCGGTCTGAAGGGTCGCAGAGGTCAGGATGATTTTTAGATCTTTGCGTCTCTCTAATAGGTTTCGTAGATATCCTAGGAGAAAATCGATATTGAGAGATCGCTCGTGGGCTTCGTCGATGATGAGGGTGTCGTACTGGTTGAGGTAGTGATCGCTCTGCGTCTCGGCGAGGAGAATTCCGTCACTCATCACCTTAATTCGTGAACGTACCCCCCCTTTTTCATCAAATCGAATTTTGTAAGAGACCGTATTTCCTAGCGACTCGCCCAGTTCTTCGGCGAGTCGACGAGCGATCGAGGTTGCGGCAATTCGTCTCGGCTGGGTACACCCGATCTTTCCTTCAATCCCCCGTCCCGCCTCTAAGCAGAAGAGGGGGAGGAGGGTTGTCTTTCCACTCCCCGTCTCTCCTGCGACGATGGTGACACGGTTTTTTGTGATCGCCTCAATGAGTTCTTGTCGATGATTGGCGACGGGAAGGGTGTCTGGATAGTCGAGTTTAAATTTCTGATCTCTTCGACGCTCTCTCTCACGAATCGAGGTGTCGATGCGTTCTCGCAAATTATCTTCTTGGCGATCACGTTTTTTTCGATCACGTTCTTGTCGATCTTTTTGGGGGGATTTCTTACCCTCATGCGTTCTCTGATACTCCCTTCTTAGGCGGTAGTAGTCGCAACGGCGAACACGACGCAGAGAAGAGAGGATAGACTCTTTCTCACTCACGAGGAGGTGCAGAGAGTAAAATTAAAGCGAGAGAGAGTCAAAAGCACCAGTCAAACGTATCTTTACTAGTAACGGTATCTTCTTCGATTGGTGAGAGGCCCTGAGATGAGGAGAAAGAGGATTCCAAAGAGAGCGAAGAAGAAAAACCCCCGATTATATCCGAAGATGTATCCCCCTCTCATCCCTCCGCCGTAGTAGTACCCATTTTGATTCATTAAACGATTCATCATGAGCGTATCACTGAGAGCGTCGTAGAGAACAAACGTCCCCAAGGCGTTGAGATACCCGTACCCTCCGTACTGAGAGTTGTAGCTGATGGGGTACTGTCTTCCCTTGACCGTCGTCGAATTGGGGATGTAGTCGGGACGACGGGATGGTTTCGAGGCAAATTTTGATCCGTACTGTTTCGAGTACTTATTTCGAAAGGCACTCTGAGCCTGACTCTTGTTACTGTAGAGGGTTCCGTTCTGCTTCGCGCGATAATAATTATTTTTATTGACCGAAGATTGACGAGTTCCAGAAAAAGAAGAGGTTTTTCGTGGCGCGCTAAAAGAGGAGGAGCGAGAGAACGATCGCCCTCCGCCTGAGAATCCTCCTCCTCGACGAGCCAAGAGAGGTTCACTGAGAAGAATGAGTAGAGAGAGCGTGAGAAGTGTCCAGATATTTGAGCGTCTTATCATTGGTTAATTCCTCCATAAAGGCCGGTGATAAAGAGAGCCATGATGACAAAAGAAGCCCCGACAACAATGCCGACTGCGACGTTATCTCTCTTGGCTATCTCATCGCTGATACGACTCTTTGGTAGCAGAATTGTATCGATAAGTCCTCTCGATAAGAGAAGGAGAAAGAGACCCCACAGAGAGAGAAGAGAGCTGTTCGCTAGATTGAAGAGGTAATCACTCCCCAATCCTTTGAGAGACTCCCCCGCAATGAGTCCAGTCGCAATAAGAAATCCCGCCATACTATAGGAGGCGGCGGAGGGGGATTTTCTAACCTCGTCGTGGATGTTGTACGGAGTTATCTTTTGAAAGAGAAAACCGGCGAGGACAAGAACCAGTTGACCGAAGAGCCAGTAGACGGTGATATCTCGCAAGAAGATAAGAACTCCCCCCTCGCTGGTTCCTTGCATTACCCCGTTGAGGATAAGACCAGAGGAGAGGAGGGTCGAACTCAAGACGAGAGAGACTCCAAGCCCCCCCTCTTCAATCTCTTTCTCGACGTCAAATTGGTGAAGAATCCACTTGTCATTGATGATAAAACTGACACGTAGTAGAAGAATTCCCGAGAGAGAGGAGAGTAGAATAAAGAAAAAGTTCTCGAGATGGTTTCCTGTTAATCCGTAAAAGGAGCCAGCGATAGTGGCCGCTACCCCTAAGAGATACCCTACCAACATGACGGAGACCGGTGCATTTTTTTTCTCGATCAAGTCGTTATCCAAAAGATACCGTGGCGTTGTCCAGTCAAAAAACCAGCGAGCCAAATAGAGGAGTCCAAAGGCTAAGAGTAGGTAGGGGAAAAAAAGAATATTTTCAATCAGTGCGGAAAAAAATGACATCTTATATCTCCGCCTTTAGTCTTGCTAACTTGTCTTGTACCGAAGAGCTGATCGACTGTTTCTCTAAGTCGGCGAACTCTTTATCGAGAGAGTCTCCCTCTAGCTCCGCTAACTCTTCAGCGGAACTCGCCTCAAGACTCGCCGTCTCAGCTTTTTCTTGGATTCTGTCAATCAGTGAATCGGTGTCGTTGCTATTAATTTTAGCACGTGCTTGGCTGATATTCTTCTTGATCTCGGCGGTTTTGTACTGAGCTAAGATAACATCTTTCTTTCTCTTAAACTCGTTTAAGTCGTTCTCCATCTTGCGAATATCGACCTTTAACAGGTCTACATCTCTCTGCTGTTGTTCTAAGATGGGTTGGAGTGTTGCCGTATTGGACGCAAACTCTTCACTTCGAACCAAGGCCTTCGTCGCTAAATCTTCATTGCCCCCAGTCAGAGCGATCTTCGCTTTTCTCTCCCATTCGGAGTGTTGGTGCTGAGCCTCCAAGAACTCTTTCTCTGTCTTTTTGGCGTTTGCCATGACAGAAATCACCGACTTTTTCGCCTCTTGTAACTGCTTCGTTCGGTCCCGAATCGCCTGATCTAGCATGACTTCGGGATTTTCGATTTTATCTGCGAGACGATTTAGGTGCGCCTCTCCCACTTTTGTGACTCGTGATAAAAAACCCATCTTATTTTTTGCCTCCCTTGAGAGCGTCATTTAAGAGTATTTCTACTTGCTCTTCGGCGTATTCTAGACTATCTAAGAGACCGAGTAACTCTTGTAAATCGAGGGTTCCCGCCTCAATGCTATCGATAAGAACAAGGCGAGGATCTCCCCCCGTGGTATCGATTCCGACAGCGACTGGTACGATGTTCGTGTTCAAATCTAAGAGTTTAAACCAGAGATCTTCACTTCCAATTTTATTGAGACTTCCAAAATCTTTTTGAAAGTAGAGTTGTGTTTCACCGATTTCGATGAAAATAGGACCGGAATCTTTCTTGACCCATAAGATAGTAGGACTCAACTCTTTGACTTCATAATTGTACTCGATGAGACACTCTTTTAAGGTGCGGGTCGTTGTCTCTTTAACGTAACAACTTTCAATCTTCATCTGCTTGATACTCCTAAAATAGGTGGCCTAAAAAATAGGCGACGATTTGCATAACGTATTGAATAATCTCTTTGAATAACGAGGGGGTCTCTAAAATTAAATTTTTTAAAGACGCCTCCCTCCCCCGAGTGATTTTGCTCTTTAGCCGTTTCCTGATAGGCGAGATTTTACGATAGAATTTATGATAGGACGAGATCTTAGCAAAAGAGGCGTCGGTCTCTCCAATTCCTTGAAAGAGTATAGAGTTCACTCGATATCTTTTCAACTATTTTGATAGATTTGTAATTGGCAACGAGAGACTCAAGTAGATTTAAAATTGGATTTCTAACGAGATCCTCTTTTCGGGTGAGGTTTTGAAAAGAAATGCTCTTTCACCAGTAATTTATGATCAATTTATTAGGAATTTTCAATTCGTTTTTTTCAATCTTTCCTGCAGGATTCTCTGGAATCACCTCTCTTTTTTGCTGACTTCAATGGGAGTGGTCTCTTTTTTTGATAAGTTAGAAAATTAATCTCTTATTCTGCGGATTTTCTCTTCAATTGACAAAAAAAATAAAGGTGATAGAGTTTGTTTTACAATTTTATGAGTACAAGAATTTTAGGGTACCCCCTTAGCTAGTTCTCTACTTAAACTCGTTTTTAGGCTTGTTATAAACACC
>CAZATZ010000003.1:18528-22203 GCA_964488175.1 uncultured Spirochaetales bacterium | reverse complement strand
TTGTAAGGGGTACGATTTGTTCGATAAAATCGTTCCGAAGTTCTCGCTTCGAGAGAACAGGCAATCGCTAAAATTTTACCAAACTCCGATATCTCATTTCCCTTTCTTCCTCGCGGATACCCCGAGCCATCCTCTCGTTCATGGTGTTCATAAACACCCTCAACTATTTTTTCACTGAAACCTCGTCTTCTTAAATCATCTCGACTCATGGTAGAGTGTTTTTGAATCTCCTCTTCCTCCCATCCCGTGAGTGCCGCATTTTTCATATACATCGCAGCCGGAATGTAACTCATTCCAATTTCATGGAGGATAGCACTCAATCCCAACTCGACTAAGAGGGTGTCATCGTAGTCGAGTCCTTTTCCGATGGCGATCGCATAATAGGTGGATTTGATGCTATGTATACCCGCCGATTCTTCGTCGGTATAGCTGATATCCTCCGCCGTCACGGCGTTGACAATAAAAGGATTTTTTTGAATATCCGCCATGATATCTAAGACTGTACCCTGCAAAGTATTTCTGTCGACATAATTTGAACGGCGAGCCGTGGAGGTATTTAGACCCTGGTAAAATTGGACGCAAAACTCTCTTCTCTCTTTGTACCGCTCAAGATAAATACCATACTCCCTGTCAAATTCGGAGATAAGAGTATTGTCCAAAATTCGATCAGAGTATAATTCTAACTCTTTGTCTAAATCCATCCAGCTATCTTCCCTTATTGAATTTGAGAACCTCGCTTTTTTTTGCTCTCTCCATCGAGGTTCCCTATATCAGATATTTTTTACTACTTTTCTCGTTTAGAGGTTCCCTTTACTCACCCATTCCATCTGATCTTAAGACGGATAAGAAGGCACTCTGTGGGATCTCTATATTTCCCACCTGCTTCATCCTCTTTTTCCCCGCCTTCTGCTTCTCTAGTAATTTTCGTTTTCTTGTTATATCTCCGCCGTAACACTTGGCGGTTACATCTTTGCGGTAGGCTCCAATCGTCTCTCTTGCAATTATAGTAGAACCAACGGCGGCTTGCAAGGCGACTTTGTACTGCTGTCTTGGAATCTCCTCTTTTAACCGCTTACAAATCGATCGTCCACGCGCTTGAACACTCTCTTTAAAGACGAGTTGGGAGAGGGCATCGACGGACTCTCCGTTGACGAGGATCTCCATACGGACGACGGAGGTCTCCTCTCTTTGAGCGATCTCGTAATCAAAAGAGGCGTAACCTCTCGAAATACTTTTCAATTTATCGTAGAAATCAAAGAGTATCTCCGCCAGCGGTAAGGTGTAGACGAGTTCAACTCTGGTGTGGCTGAGATACTCCAATTTTGTCTGAAATCCTCGCTTGATATTGCAGAGAGTGATGATCGCCCCTACGTATTCGCTGGGAGTAATAATGGTGGCGACAATATACGGCTCTTCCATCGTCTCAATCATCGTTGGGTCAGGAAAACGAAGGGGGTTATCGACGACGATCTTCTCTTTATTTTTGAGGGTCAGATGGTACATAACTGAGGGAGAGGTTAAGACGATATTGAGATCAAACTCCCGCTCAAGCCTCTCTTGGACGACCTCTAAGTGGAGAAGTCCTAAGAATCCGCAGCGAAATCCAAATCCCAGTGCCGCTGAGTTATCTTTCTCGTAGATAAGCGAGGCGTCATTTAATTTCAGGCGTTCCATCGCATCGACGAGGTTGTCGTAGTCATCACTGGCGACTGGGTAAATCGATGAAAAGACGACTGGTTTGACCTCTTTGAACCCTGGAAGTGACTCTTGGCACGGGTTACTCGCGAGGGTGACCGTATCCCCGATACGGATATCTGCGATAGTCTTAATATTCGCCACAAAATACCCGACCTCTCCCGCAGAGAGAAGAGAGCTTTTTTGCATCCCTAACTTAAAGACTCCGACCTCTTCGACGGTATAATTCGCTCCCGTGGAGAACGTTTTTATCTCATCAGTCCCCTTTAACTCCCCTTGGAAAAGACGGATATGAATGACAACTCCTCGGTAGGAGTCGTAGTGAGAATCAAAAATAAGGGCTTGCAGGGGAGCATTAGGCTCGAATTGAGGGGCGGGGATCCAGTCGATCAATCCGTCAAGAAGCTCTGTGATGCCAGCCCCCGTCTTCGCACTGACTGGAAAAATAAGGTCGGGGTCGAGTCCGATTTCACTCTCAATCTGCTCTCTAATGCGAGGTAAATCGGCACTCGGCAGATCCATCTTATTGATAACGGGGAGAATCTCTAAGTTGTACTCAGTCGCTAGGTAGAGATTGGAGAGTGTTTGAGCCTCGACCCCCTGCGTCGCATCGATGAGCAGAAGGGCGCCCTCGCACGACTGAATGGCACGAGAGACCTCATACGAAAAATCGACATGTCCAGGTGTATCGACAAAATTTAGAAGGTACTCTTCGCCTTTTTGCGTGGTGTACTCTAAGGCGACGGCCTGTGATTTTATCGTAATTCCACGTTCTTGCTCGATCTCGAGAGAGTCAAGCATCTGATCATGGAACTCTCTCTCGCTGACCAATCCAGCCACTTGGAGAAAGCGGTCCGCTAGAGTTGACTTCCCGTGATCAATGTGGGCGATGATACAGAAGTTTCGAATTTTTTCAGGAGGATATCTTTTCATTCATACAACTCTTTTGGTTTTTTTTGAAGTGGCTAAACTTTTAGTCGTTACTCTAAATGGCTACCAGCGGGGGAAAGTTTGTCCTTTTGGATAATCGTGCTAATCGTGCTAATCGTATTAAGGGTGTCTCTAAAAAAACCTTTTTTCATGGTTAACTCGTTATGTATTTTCTGAAATCGATTTTTAAGAGGGACTCCTAAGATGATTCTTTATAATCTCTGAAAACAAGAGAGCTGTGAGGAGCCAATGGCTAGGTTAGAACTCTAGACGGCAACAAGGAATGAGTATATCTCTCGCAACTTTTTTATGCAATTAAAAAGGAGGCTCTTTCTTTAATTTGATAATGAATAAGGGTGGAATAGGGATGGAATAGGGGTGGGAGTGAGGAGTAGAAGAGCGTTCTAACGATTGGGTACCTCTAAAAAATCCTTTTTCAGTTCCTTGTCTTGCCAAAAAATATCTTCGTTATATTCTGAAATCGATTTTTTAGAGACACCCTCGAGATCGAAGAGATGACGGGGTGTTTTAAAACTGTTCTAGGAACTCTTGACGTCTCTGGCGAAGAAGCGTCTCCTGCTCTCTCTCTCTAGCTGAGATATCGTTTATCAGTCCATTGGCTAGGTATTTGAGGGTGAGGGGATACTCGAGAGAGAGCGTTAAGGTCTCGTTTCGCCAAATAGCTCCCTTTTTGGGAGTGTATGACTCGGGTTCTCCGTATTTGGTTCGTAACTGGTTAAAGAGGGTAAAAAAATCGATCTGTTCACGGTTAAAATTGAGGACAACCGTGTACAACTGATCCGACTCGTTGAAGAGAAACTCTCCTCTGGTAAAAAAAAGAGATCCCTTGGTTGAGATGATACGCCGAACGGGGGTTCGTAAAAAAGAGACGTCTTCGGGGGCGTACTGAAAAGAGGTATCCTCTTTTAATAGAGTGCTAATTTCGTCAAAAGAGGATCCAAATGGATAATTGGGATACCCCTCTGGTAGTGGTTGAATGGGAGGGGTCTCCTCGTTTGGTTTTTCTTGATTCTCGCTTGGGTTATCATT
>CAZATZ010000003.1:13756-18428 GCA_964488175.1 uncultured Spirochaetales bacterium | reverse complement strand
TTGGATTATCACTGGGAGGAATAGGCAGGTCTGGATTCTCTTCTCGTGGGATTACGGGAACCTCTGAGGGAATGGGGGTAGGAGGAGTGGGCGGAGGCACGGGTACGTTTTGAGGAAAGAGAAGAGAGGCGGTTACCACGAAGAGAGCGAGGGGGCTGGTTCGTTTCGAGAGAGAGAATAATATTTTTTTAGAAAGAATTATCACTACCTAATAGATACGACGAAATAGAGTTAAGGTTGAGAGAGGAGATGAATGTTTTTTTAAAGACTCTGATAAAGATGTTCGCAAATTCTCCCTCGTTTAGGAAGAGAGATTGTTTGATCTTCTCTCTCTTTGCATGAACTATTGTATCTCATTCTCTAAATCGGTATAGTTTTTTTTATCGTTTTCTGAATTCCCTATTTTTTCCCACTATATTAAAAGAGAGGGAGTCTCTAGAAGCTCGGTTTCAGAAGAGAATAAAGATCTTTTTAGAGATGTCCATAAATTCGGTCGGCTCACTCGGTGGGTCTATCAGGAGTTTCCTTTTTCTATGACACGAGAAATCCTCAAAAAACTCGAAAGAGATCAACTTTTTACCATAGCCGCTGGGGTTGGGATTGAATCGGAGAGTGGAGTTCTGATCGATGACTTGCTTGATGAGGTCTATGACTTTTTCGAAGAGGAGAAAATAGACAGAGAGCAGGAGTTAAACCTCGCCTCTCGAATGGGATTGCGCAAATTTATTGTCTCACCCGAAGCGGAACTTTCGCACTCCTTCACCCCCAAAAAACCTCTTCCCAAAGATTATCAAGTCGATTTTATTCATTTAATCCAACGTGATCCCGCTTGGGTCTTTCTCTATTGGGAGATAAGCCAAGAGACTCTCCGTAATTATGAAGGGGAAGAGGGTTGGTTCTCTTTGGTCTCGCTTGAGAAAAATCGGAGAAAAAATATCTCTGATATTACCTCTCGAAAGGCGCCGACAACTCCGAGAAATTTATACTTGAATATAGGCGAGGAGGCGGCCGATCTCCAAGTTCGCCTCTGTTTCAGATACATAAAAACGAAGAAGATTAAGATAATTTCTAGTTCTAACAAACTTGTTTTTACAAAATCCCACACCGATATTGGTAGCGATGCGGAGTTTGTCCGCTTTCCCGATCTCCAAAATTAAAGAGGACTAAGATGCAGAAAGAAATCTTGGGAAACTTGGGCCTCTTGCTCAACTTACACTTACCCTACACAAGTACAGAGGAGAACTCGAAGAGCGTCGAAAGACACTGGTTGTACGAGGCGATTTCAAACACGTACTTGCCTCTTTTACGAACTCTTCGACGACTGGAAAAAGAGAAGGTTTCGGTTCGCCTTTCTCTGGTTATTTCACCTACGCTTATCTCTATGTTAAGCTCACCGGTTGCGCAGCAGCAGTACATCGAGCATCTTGAGGAAAAATTACGACTGATTGAAAAAGAGAACAAGGCGTTCGCCAAGGGTGAGCTCGGATTAAAATCGACGATTGACTACTATAAAAAACTCTATGAGCAGAATCTTTCGGACTTTAAGACGCTTTATAAAAGAGATATTCTGTCTGGATTTGCTCACCTACATACGACGGGGCAAGCAGAACTCCTCACCACTTGTGCGACTCACGCCGTTCTCCCGCTCTTTGATGGATATCCAAGACTGCAACAGTTTCAAATATCGCTGGGCAGAGAGACTTTTTTTCGAGCTTTTGGATTCTATCCCGAGGGGTTCTGGTTACCGGCGTGTGCCTACTCTCCTCAGTTGGACTCCCTTTTGAAAGAGGAGGGAATCCGTTATTTTTATAGCTCAGCCCACGGAGTTTTAAATGGGTCTGTTCCGTCTATTCGAGGGGTTCACGCCCCCATCCAGACGGAAAACGGTCTCTTTGTTTTCGCCCGAGATCGTAAGGTCTCACGAGCTATTTGGTCTAGTTCGCACGGATTTTCCGCCGATTCAAAATATAGAGACTTCGATAGAGATATTCTCACAGAACGGGATCAAGGGTATTTTGATGCGTTAAAATCTATCTTGGTTAGAAGTGGGACTGGATTAAAATATTACGATAACGGAGGCGAGTGGTACAACTCCGAGTTGGCTCGAGAAGAGGCAAAAAAACACGCAAAGAAGTTTGTCAAAAATCGCTTAGAAGAGATTAGCACCTTAGAGGACTCTCCTGATCGCCCCCCCTATCTAATAGGTCTTTATGACGGAGAGATTTTTGGTCATTTTTGGCTTGAAGGTATCGATTTTTTAGAACAGATTTTTCGAGAAGTCCACGACTCCTCTCTCTCGTTTATTACCCCCACCGAGTACTTAGCCAAGGGAGAAGAGGCGCAGGTTCTCGCCCCGTCCTTTAGTAGTTGGGGGCGTGACGGATTTATGCAAAACTGGCTTAATGGTTCGAATCGATGGATCTATAGACATCTCCACAGAAATATCGGGCAATTAGAATCGATTCTTCCCAAATTTCAAGACTGCTCTGGTCTAACAAGAAGAGCTTTTTCTCAGGCGATAAGAGAGCTATTACTAGCTCAGAGTTCCGACTGGAGTCTCATTATGTTTGCTGGGCCAAACTCACACTACGCCGAGATACGAATACGAGATCATATCGTCAATTTCCGCACACTTTATGACGCATTGGGCGGTCAAACAAAGCTGTTTAACGTCTTAGTTGAGTTAGAGCGAAGAGACTCGCTCTTTCCCTTTATCGATGAGGTTGAATACCCTCTCAATCCTCCCTCAGATATTGAAGTCTAACCCTCAAATCTAATCCTCAAATCTAACCTTGAAATCTAACCTTGAAACTCTCGCAAGAGACGTTCCCAATCCCCCTCTCTTTTTTTGAAAATCGATTCAAAAAGAGTACCAATTTCGCTTTTATTTATACATCTCTTTTGGGGGAGACCTCTCTTTGAGAGCGTTGCTACTTGAGAGGTATGCTTGAGAGGTACCCTTCGCTGGCTCTTACGCGAAGAATCTTCCACTCAAAAACGATAGACAAAAATCATCTCTCTGCGTTTATTCTCGTTTAAGGGGGTTATTTTATGCAAAAGATTTGGATCTACCTCCTTTTAATCTTATTTCTCCCTCTCTCCACTCTCGCACAAGAAGGAGTAACCCAGAGCGAAAAACAGAAAGGTGCGAAAGAGAAGCAAACGGGAAAAAATAGCGAAAAAAAAGGAGAGAAAAAGGCAAAATTTCTCTTTGTCCCAGGGCCTCTCTATCGACCCGATACAGGGGTGGGGATCATGTTAATTCCGATGGTTATGTATCAGATAGGAAAAAATGACACCGTCTCTCCCCCCTCGGTAACCTCTCTTGTCGGCTTAATCACAAGCAATAAAACTTGGATTGCGGGAACTCGCAGTAAACTCTACTTTAAGGAGGATGATTGGCGGATAGAGTTTTTTCTCTTCTACGCCGATGCCAAGCAGACGATTCGGACAAACTCCAACTCCTCTCTGATTCCCGCAGAGATAGACTTTCGCAACCAAGTAGGAGAGATTCAGTTAAACGCACAGAGACGAGTTTGGCGTAGACTCTATCTAGGACTTCAGTACGACGTTACTTGGTCTCGAACTCAGGCCGTAGATAGTTCACAACAAGCGATTCTTGATAAAAGTGGTGCCTTCTCTTCCGATTTTGAAACCACCCAATCCCCCTCACTGATCGGATCTTACGACTCGAGGGATAATCAATTCTCTGCGACAAAAGGAGTTTTTATCGAGAGCGGTCTACACCAAGCGATTCCAGGAATTAGCTCCTCTCTCTTTGGAACGTTTGAGATCGGGTATAATCAGTATTATTCCCCTCTCGATGGAATGATATTGGCGTGGCGTGGATTTTACTATATCACGTGGGGAGATACTCCTTACTACGCAATGGCAAATTTTGGGGGAACAGGTGGGAGCGATTTACGAGGCTACATACCAGGTACGTATCTTGGAAAAAATCAGATAGATTGGCAGTTTGAACTACGCTACTACTTCTATAAAAAGCTCGGATTTGCCGCTTTTGCTGGATTAGGGACGGTCACCGACGGAATCTCGAATTTAGGTGACGCCCCCTTTCTCTACTCGGTGGGATTGGGTCTCCGGTTTATGATCGATGAAGAGTCACACCTGCCCATCAAGTTAGATGTCGCTTACGGACGAGACGGCGTCATGGTATACTTTGGTGTTTCAGAGGCCTTTTAGAGTCCCCCTATCATTTATCTCTCGATTGTCAAGTTTAAAATCCTTAGAGATACCCCTTCGTACGACTCCTTCTCTCTCTGAAAATCGTCTCAGTGAGAGAGAACCCTTTTTTCTCTCTTTTCTGAATCTATAGAGAAAAATTTTCAACAAAAAATTCCCCTTTGGGCGAGAGAGATTTCTCATCTTTTTAAAACGATTATTGTCAGGTATTTTTGGTATAATATTTCTAGAAATAGGTGCGATTAAACCATTTATGTTATACTATTTTATTAGATATTTATGCTTTAAAAACTAGGAAACCGTAATCACCAATTATCTTTTTCTATTTCTTTGTCGGTCGAATATTTCTTTTTGAAGGGGAAGTCAAGGTTAAGAGGTTCCCATAAAGAACTTTTCTTGCTACAATTCTAGAACGATAAGGGGCGTAGTGGTTTCTTTCTCTCTCAATGAGTGGAGAGATTTATAAGAG
>CAZATZ010000003.1:1830-13656 GCA_964488175.1 uncultured Spirochaetales bacterium | reverse complement strand
TTTATAATTAATCCGTTTTTGCTACGTAAAATGTCTCAATTTGACTGCAGGAACCCCTCTTTTGAGAGGGCGTATTTTCCTTTGAGTCCTATTTTGAGTGACAGACATATAGGAGCGTAAGGAGTTTTCGATCGATGGCAACGAAAAATATAGATAATTTGAGAGCAATGATTCAAGAAGAGCAGTGGACTCTGTCGACTCTCCAAAATTATTCTATCAACGATTTTAAAGCGATGGATCTTCTCTGGGAAGAAGTTCGGCAGGAGATCGAGGATGCTCCCGAGAAAGAGAGCGAAATCCGAGAGTTTCTTGAGGAGAGCCTTGCTCAAAATAAAAATAATATAACAGGTGGGTTTTTCTCTGCCAATTTAACGATGCTAAAGCACTCGGTCAATGACTCTGATTTTATCAATCTCTCAGAAAAGTTTGTGATGGCGAAGCGGTGGAACATCGTTGAGGCGATTGCCCAAAAGGCTCTGAGTTACGGAGAGAGTCGATCCGTTCTCCATCTCTTAGCTGAGTCATATAAGCACTTACAGGACGAAGAGAAGGAGATCGACGCTTGGCAACGTTTGGTTCGAATCGATCACTCTGAGGCGGATATCGTCGTCAAGTTGGCTAAGCACAGAGAGAAGAGTGGAAATATCGAAGAGGCCCTCTCTCTCTATCAAAAAGCACTGATTCGCTACTTAAACAAAGAGCAATTAACCCCCGTTTACGAGATATGGGAGAAGTTGATCGATATTGGAGAGAACGCTGAGTATCTTCTCCTTCAAGAACAAAAGATAGAGAAGAAGTTTAATGAAGAGAAGTCGCTTGAGCTTTTGAGTATTCTTTACGCGTCTCTTGTTGAGAGAGAAAAGTGGCAAGACGCTCTCTTGGTTGTCAAGAGGGAGCTTGAGCTAGATCCCAAGGGGCAGAAGCAGAGAAAGCGGCTCGTTGAAGTGTACGGCGAGATTTACAAGGATAATCCCGATCTCGATGAATTCCTTAAACGATCTCACCTCAGTCAGAGTTGGCAAAATGTTCAGGATGCGATTGCCAGTTTCGAGAAACACATCTCTTTTATTAAGGGTCGGTTTGTCTACCACAAAAGTTGGGGAGTCGGGATTATTTCTCAGATAGAGGAAGAGGAGATGGTCGTCGATTTTGCCAAGAAAAGAGGTCATAAGATGACCTTAGATATGGCAGAAGCCGCCCTGAATGTTCTACCCAAAAATCATATCTCTGTTCTAAAAAGTATTCTCCCAAAAGAGAAGTTGAAAGAGAAGATACAAAAAGATATTCCAGGCTCCTTACGACTGCTCGTTGGTAGCTATTCCGAAGAGGGAATCTCTGTTAAGGGGATTAAGGCTGAGTTGGTCCCCTCTGTTTTGTCGACTAGTGAATGGAATAGTTGGAGTCCGGTCGCAAGGAAGAGGCTGAAGACGGATCCTCTCTTTGGAAACCTCGAGGATAAACCAGATAATTACGTATTACGTTCCAAGCCCGTCTCTTTTGAAGAAAAACTCTTTAACCGTTTTAAAAACACCCAGAATTTCTTTACCAAGATCAACCTATTGCGAGAGTTTCTCGAAGAGTCAGATAGTGATTCTGATTATTTTTCAGAGATGGCTAATTTCTTCATCGGGTACTTAAGAGTCGAGGCCGAAGAGTTCACACTGGGAAGTTATTTTCTTCTTAAAGAGCTGGAGATTAAGTACGGCTACACCCCGATAACGCTCCCCTCTTTCTCCGTGATGTACGAAACTTTGGAGAATCCAACTGAGAGCTTTATCTCTCTACAAGACACTGAACTCAAAGCGATCTTTCTTCGTTTAGCCAAAGAAGAGAACTCCGATTGGGCGAATTTTTATGTTGCGGTCTTTCCCCAGTTTCATACCGCCGAAATGCTCGAAAATCTCAAAGAGTCCAAAGAGGATGAAAAGCTAAGAGTAATCATTTCCAATACCGTCTCTCTCTTTAAAGATTGGCGAGAAGCCTTTGTCTGGCTCGCTCCGTTTCTTGTTAAAAGAGGGTGGGAGTCCGAGTATCTCTCCGATCCGAGTCGTATTTATATTAACGCTCTTAACTTGTATGAGATCACCGCCAAAGAGATTGAGAGTCGCAAAACAATTTCAGTCAATCGGCGACTCAATAAGAGTTTGAAAAACTTTCTTTTTAAGGACGATCTGTTACTGAAAAAAATCGTAGAAGAGAGCCAAGACAATATCGTGCGTCTCTACAGCCTTGTCGTTGCGATTGATCCCATAGAGGATGAGTTTAAAAAGAGGCTGCAAGAGTCGATCAAAGAGATACATCCGAAATTGAAATTGAAGATGTCCACCGCTCCTGTGGCTGGAAGTGGAAGAACTGATCTCGAAGGGCACGCAAAAGCGGTCGATGAACTACTGACTCTCTCTTCGAGTCTTATACGAAAAGAGAAAGAGATGCACCATATTCACGACGTGTTGATCCCTCAAAACTCTACAGAGATTGGAGTCGCAAGAGAGTTAGGCGATCTCAAGGAAAATGCGGAGTATATTGCCGCCAAAGAGAAACAGAGAGAGTTGGGTAAGGCGTTAACCAAGTTACATGACGATCTCAATGTGGCGAAACCGATTGATCTTACGACGGTCGATGCGAAACAGGTAAGTTTCGGAACGAAGGTCTTACTTAATAATCTCGACACAGAAGAAGAGGAGAGCTACACGATACTTGGGCCGTGGGAATCGGATCCTGAGAGAGGTGTTATCTCGTACCAGTCACCCTTTGCCTCTTTCTTATTAGGGGCGTCTTCTAAGAAAAAACTCTCATTTAAGATTAATGAGAGAGAGATGCATTATCAGGTAAAGTCGATAGAGGTCGCTCAAGATCCCTCTTAAGTACTCTGTTTGCTTTTTCGAAAAGATAGAATCTCTCTCCTTTTAGAGTCTAAAAGGAGAGGTAAGGGGATTTTCTAGGATTGCGGTTTCGTTTTTCATCGAGGGGAAGTGCTATCCCAGCGGTTCTCTCCCTCTACTACCTCTTTACGTATGCGTACACGGGGATATTTCGCCCCTTTTTCAATCTCTGGTTAAAGGAAGAGAGGGGATTTTCGCTCGCAGACATCGCCCTTATGGGAACGTTTGTGGGGTTGATTCGGCTGATAAGCGATCCTCTCTCAGCCCATTTTGCCGACCGAGGAGTTAATCGTAAGAGACTACTCAACAGCGTCGTATTTTTATCCTTTGCGATGTTGTTCGTTGTCTGGCGTCTTCCCCCCTCTTCGTATCGTGTTTTTCTCCTCAGTATCTCCTTTGTTCTCTTCTATGGATTTCGCTGGCAGATGTTGACACTTGCCGAGCAGATTTGTGGTAGCACTCTAGAAAAGAACCATTTTTCCCTCAGGCAGATCCGAGTTTTTTTGACCTCTGTCTTGATCGCAATTGGTATCTTTCTTTTTAATAGTCCTCTCACCGTCTGGATCAAGAGCGCTACCTTTCTTCTCGCATTTTCTCTCTATCTCTACAAGATGAAAACCCCCTCTTCTCGCACCTTCGATCGACTTGATTACAGCCATATTCGTCTGTGGGGAGGACTCTCTTTCATCTTCGTCCTCCCCGTGTTCTATTTTTTTCAGCGTACGCTGGCGAGCGAAGATCTCTACGTCGCAGTCGTTCCTATGATGATTCTCGCCGTTTTTGCCACGGGAATTACCACTCTCTTTTTTCCCGAAACCCCTTCCTCTTGCCCCTCCGTCCCTCCGCTTTTACCGAAAGAAGGGCGGAAGAGAGGAGAAAAAAGAGAGAGTACCCCTTTTCCTCTCAAAGAACTCTTTCTCTCCTTTCGGTCGGTTCTTCTCTTCCTGCTTATGGCGGGACTACTCAAAGGGACGACCACGATGTACAATAATTTTGGTTCTATCTCTTTCAATGCGATGGGGTTTACCTCTTCTGAAATTGGCAGTCTCTACGCCTTCGAAAATCTCTCGAATCTCCTCTTTTTTTTCCTCTTCTCTCGCTGGGTAAGGGTTCATGATCCGATTAAAACCTACCTCTTTTGTAGCTTAGTGATGGCGTTACGGTGGGGATTGACTCTCGTTTTTCAAGAGAACCCAGTCGCTGTGATGCTCATTCAAGGGTTAGGCGGAATCACCTACGCAGTGGCACATGCGACGATTATCAGTTATATCTCAACCCGAGTTCCCGCACGAATTAGTACGACAACTCTCGCTCTTTACGGGGCGTTCTCCTACGGGTTCGGCTCCTTCTTTCTCATCTTTCTGGGATACCTTGTTGAAATACATCCCTCGTGGGGGTGGGGATTTATGAGTTTTGTTGCGCTTTTAACCAGCGTGGGCTTTTTCTTATTGGCGAAGAGGGAGACCTCTTTTAAGACGGAGTTGATTTAGAACTAACCTAAAGATTTCTCGATTTCTCAGATAGATGTTTGTGGAAAAAGGAAAACAAAAGTCGATGTTCACAGCGTGTCAATTGTCATAGAGTGGAAGGATTGTTATATTCATGAGAGACACCTTTTGAAATTTCATCTTTAGGATTTCTCAGAGATCTTCTCTATGATATTTTTTAGAGGTGTCCTGTATTCTATATCGAAAAAATCCTCTCCAACGACCTTGATGAAATATTGGTAGAATGGGCGAGAGGATTCAAGTGTTTCTGGTATCTGGAAAAAGGAGTAAAAGTGGAAAGAGTTACTTTAAATAACGGCGTAGAAATTCCTCTAGTTGGGCTTGGGACTTTTTTGGCGAAGGGAAGTGAGGTTTATGAGGGGGTTAAGCACGCCCTTAAAGTCGGCTACCGACACATCGACACAGCCGCCATCTACGGCAATGAAGAAGAGGTCGGAAAGGCGATTCGTGATGGAGGGATTCCAAGAGAGGAGATCTTTGTAACGACAAAGATCTGGAATAGCGAGCAGGGGTACGAGAGTGCGAAAAAAGCGTTTGCTCTCTCTAAAGAGCGTTTGGGGATCGGTACTATCGACCTCTGTCTCATCCATTGGTACAAGGGAAAAGAGAAGGCTCGAGAGACGTGGCGAGCGCTTGAGGAGCTTTATGAGGCGAAGGAGATACGCTCGATAGGGGTCTCCAACTTTGCGATTCACCATCTGCGAGATCTGTTAGAGGTGGCGAAAATAAAACCAGTCGTCAATCAAGTCGAACTTCACGTCGGACTTCCGCAGTACGATCTGCAAGATTTCTGTCAGGAAAATGAGATCTATCTCGAATCTTATGGGCCGTTACAGAAGGGGCAAATTTTTAAGCATGCGATTTTAGAAGAGATAGCGAAGAAACATAACCGAAGTGTTGCAAATATCGCCGTCCGTTTCTTGATGGATCGTAAAATTATTGCCCTCCCAAAGTCGATCGATTTTAAGAGAATTGAAGATAACTTTAATCTTTTTGACTTCCACCTAGATGACGAGGATTTGGAGAAAATCCGAACGCTTTGGGATGGAAAACGAATCTATTCAGATCCAGATAATTGTGCCTTTTGACGCCCTCTTTGACACGTCTTTTAATACGTTTTTTATATACGGTTTGCAATACGAATAGGAAGCGGATTAAAAGATAGACTTGAAGGAACCTTTTCTGATGAATTGTGATATCTCTTCGATTCCCTCTTCCTCTCTCTTGGCTCTACGCACTCTCTCGGCGGAGTCCCGTTCGGCGGGGTTGAAGGCGATAGAGGAGTTGCTAGAGGAGGAGAGAGAGGTGCTTCTTCGCATTAATCAAGCGGAGATTGAGAGGGAGAGAGGGGAGGGGTTGGCTCCGCAGTTGCTCAATCGTCTCGCCCTGAGTGAGAGTAAATTGGAGGGGTTGCAGAAGGGACTTCGCCAATTAGCGGCTCAAGAAGACCCCTTGGATCGCCTTCTTGAGTCTCGTGAACTCGATAGAGGATTGATATTAGAACGAAGAAGCGTACCGCTTGGAGCGATCGGTATGATTTTCGAATCTCGTCCCGACGCCCTCGTTCAAATCGCATCACTGGCCGTTAAGAGTGGTAACCAACTCGTTTTAAAAGGGGGAAAAGAGGCTCGAGAGACCAATCGTTATCTGGTCTCTTTGATTGAGGGAGCGACCGAGTCCGTCTCGTTTCCTTGCGGTTGGCTAACCTTGTTGGAGAGTCGAGAAGAGGTCTCAACGCTACTTAAACGAAACGATCTGATCGATTTAATGATTCCCAGAGGATCGAATGATCTCGTCCGATATATTCAAGAGAATACATCGATTCCCGTTCTGGGACACGCCGATGGAGTCTGTCACCTCTACGTTGATAAAAGTGCAAACCAAGAGATGGCGATAGCTCTTTTGATTGATGGAAAAAAAGAGTATCCGAGTGCTTGTAACGCCACAGAGACCCTCTTGATCGACGAGTCCGTGGCTGAGACTCTCTTACCAAAGATTCATTCTGCGTTGAGAAAAGAGGGGATTACCCCTTTCGGCGATGAAAAAATCGCCAAAGCGTGGGGTGTTAAAGAGGTGAGTGAGTGGCACCATGAATACGGAGACTTATCCCTCTCGGTGAAGATCGTGGGGGGAGTGGAAGAGGCGATTGAGCATATCAACCGATACGGCTCAAAGCACACCGATTCGATTGTTTGTGAATCCGAAACCGCCGTAAAAATCTTCAGAGCGAGAGTCGATTCTGCGAATCTCTTTCACAACTGCTCGACTCGATTTTCAGACGGATACCGCTACGGCTTGGGAGCGGAGGTGGGAATTTCAACGAGTAAGGTACACGCAAGAGGGCCTGTGGGAGTAGAGGGGCTTCTCACTTATCAGTGGCAACTCAGCGGAGCGGGGCAGACGGTTGAACCGTATACGCAAGGGCGGAAAAGTTTTACCCATCGAGTGTTGAAATGCGATTAGGTGCCGTGGTGGAGATGGGAAGAGAGTTTTTCTCTGACAAATGTGAAGCTCTTTAAATATTTTATTTTGGATTTTATCTTGAAAGAATGGCTGTAATTACATTTTTAAGATGGCTAGATAAGAAATTTCCTCTTACCCCCTTCTCACAATATTAGATTTTTATTAGAATATTCAAGAATTATTTGGACGTCGGCAAGCGGTTAAGCCACCAGGTTTTGATCCTGGCATTCGCAGGTTCGAATCCTGCCGTCCAAGTTTTATCTCTTTTCTTTTTCTTTTTAACCTCTGTTAAATCTTTGTGTTATAAAGAATCGATGAGGGACTTTTTTTCTTTAGGGAGCCTCTGGAAAAGAGTTTTTTAGAGGCTCCCTTTATATTTAGCGGGTAGCGGAGTCCAGTCGTCATTATGTCAGTTCAAGAAAATCTTTTAAAAATAACCCCACGCGAGTCGGTCGGGGGAAGTAGTGCAAAGAAAATCCGAAAAGAGGGTCTGATTCCCGCCATCGTCTACGGGGGGGAGAGTGTTAAACCGATAGCCTTTAACTCGAGAGAGTTTTCTCTCCTCCTTAACGAAATCTCTGAAAATAGTATTGTCACTCTCCTTGATGGGAAGAAAAAAACCAAGGTTTTGATCAAGGATTATGAGTACGATATTATCTCAGACTCCGTGACGCACTTGGATTTCTTAGAGTTTAATGAGAAAACCCCTGTTACGGTCAATATTCCGATTCGACTCAATGGTGTTCCCGTCGGTGTTAGAGATGGTGGACTTCAGGAAAATCGACTCTCGACTCTTAAAGTTCGTTGTTTGTCAAAACATATCCCTGAGATTATTGAATTAGAGATAGGTCATCTTATCATCGGGCAAGCGATTCACGTCAAGGATCTACCAGAGGTTAAGAACGTCTCCTTTTTGAGTTCTCCCGAGCGTACCATCGTGACCGTCACCCATACTCGTGAGACGAAACAAGATAGTCTTGAGGGTGGTGAGACAGCCGAGGCAGCGGGTGAGTCGGAGAGTGACGAATAACTCGTCTCACGCACCTCTTCAATTAGGAAACCTCTAAAAAGTCGATTTGAGACAAAATCATGAGTTAGAACTGAAAAAGGGTCTCTTAGAGGTACCCCTATTCTGAGAGTTTTATAAGGTACCTTTTGGATGATTATTTTTGAATGATTATTTTTGGCCTTGGAAATCCAGGGAAGAGGTACGAGGGAACACGACACAACGTGGGATTCTCCGTTGTTGAGAGAATGGCGGAGCGAGAGGGTCTCTCGTTAAAACGCCCCCTCCTCTCTGATTACGCATGGAACGGTCCGCACCCCCCCTCGGGAAAACCCCTTCTTGTCAAACCGCTGACGTATATGAATCTCAGTGGGCGAGTCTTCCCCGCTATCTTAAAGAGAACCAAACATAATTTGGATCAGATCGTTGTCGTTCTCGATAATCTCGATCTACCGATCGGTGAGTGCCGCCTCAAAAAGGGGGGATCTCCTGCGGGTCATAATGGATTAAAATCGATAATTCAGACTCTTCAAACCCCCGAATTCCTTCGACTCTACATCGGTATTGATCGTCCAAAAGACCGAAACCAAGTAAAGAGCTACGTCTTGCACCCGTGGGATGCTGATGAAGATCCCCTCTATGAGGAGTCTTTTTCTCGGGCGGTTAGCGGTTTAGAGAGACTCGATGAAACGAACTTTTCGGTGATTGCGAATGAAGTTAACCGTCGAAGAGTTTAAAAAAAAGCTTTTATCAACGCTCTTGATAACCCCAGAGACAACTTTCTATGTCGCCTATTCTGGCGGTGGTGACTCCCACACTCTTCTCCATCTCTCTCACGCTCTCTTTCCCCATCGTACTCACGCTCTCTATGTGAAACATAATTTTCGCCCTCCCGTGGAACAGGAGGCGGAGGTAGAACACGTCCGACAAATCACCGAGAACCTCTGCGTACCTCTGACGATTCGAGAGGCGGAGTGGGGGTATTCACAGAGACCGAGGCAGAATCAAGAGGCGAGGGGACGTCGTCTAAGGTATGATTTTTTCGATCAGGTGATTCGAGAGACTCCTAACTCCTTTCTCCTCTTGGGACATCACGCAGGAGATCAAGCCGAAACGGTGGTACAACGTCTTTTTCAGGGGAGTTCTACTCTTAATCTAGCGATGCCAAAGAGTCGGGAAAGACTCTTTCGACCCTTCTGGGATCTCTCGCCCGAAATTCTCGACGAGTATCGAAGTCGGAATAAAATTTCCCCCTTTGAAGATAGTAGTAATCGAAGTGAGAAGTACCTGAGAAACGGGATTCGAACTCTCCTCTTTCCCCGCTTAGGTGTTCTTTTTCCTCAATACGCAAAGGGACTCTCCCAGACGATAGAAAATTTGGAGGAGTTGAAGACATTTGCTCAAGAGGAGAGTGAACGACGGATTCATTGGTCCTCTTTCCCCCTTCTTCGAAGGATAGGGGAGTCGCAGAGCAGAGATTATTTTTTTCAAATAGAGGCTCGGGAGTTCTTTCAGGCTCAACCCCTTTTGCGTAAACTCTCCCTTCTTAAAGTGACAAACCAACTTCTCAAAGGGGAGGTTCCTACTCGAATTCCCAGCTCTTTTTACGCTCCTCTCTTGAAAGCGGTGGGAGAGAATCCTCCGCGAAGAGGGGGAGGACACGGCTTAGGTTGGGAGATAAAGTCGGGGAATTTCTTTTTTTACAGAGAAGACATTCCCCTTTCACCCCCTGTGAAACTTCGATTGAATCAGAGAGTGAGTTGGCAGGGCGTGGAGTATCTTCTTACCCGTTTTGATGATCCGCCTCCGCAACAAGCAGAGATTTTGGGAACTCTCTCTCTTCCTCCACTCGAGGGGGGGGAGTACCACGTGAGTTCTCCAGATGGTGAGCATTTTTTTTATTTAAAAGGGGGGGGGCGAAAGCGTCTGGTTCAATGGCTCGGCGAAAAAGGATTGCCCCCAAAAATTCACTCTCTTGTCCCCGTGATATTTGCCGTAAATAGACCTGTACTCATCATCGGACAACACTTTCTGCGATCTCACTATGTGCATGGAAGTTCTCTCTTAGTGGATCGTTCTCTCTTTGATACAGTACCGAGACTGAGCGGTGAATCATGGAAGTTACACCTTATCAAAATCCAAAGCGAGTCCTCAGAGAGATCTCCCCAACCACGCGGTTCAGAAGAGGTGCGTTAAAGAGGGCGAGAGCAAGAGGGGTTCTCCTTCTTCTTCTCCTTTTCACTCTCTTCCCCTCGGAGAGGGTTGGCGGTGAGGTATTCCCTACCCATGATCTCGCCTTAGAGAAATTCTACACAGATAATGGGTGGCAATTTTTTCGAAATGAGAACTACTTAGGAGCGACCTCATTCGTTGAAAAAGCGATAAATTTTGGGGGAAAATACTCAGAGACGTGGTACCTTAAGGCACTTCTATTGGAGAGAGAGGGGGGTTCTCCCGCGGAGATCGAGAGAGCTTTAGGACGCGCTATCTCACTGAATTCTTGGGAGGGGTCTCATTCTAGAGAGGTACACGAACACTACATTCGATCGCTCTTTAAGTTGGGAAAATATAAGACGATTGCGGACAAATATAAAAACTTTATTGTGAATAAAAAAGACCAATCGAGTAGTGACGTCTATCTCTTTATCCTCTACTCGCTCTACGACACAGGTCTCTATACCTTCGCCAATCAAAAGGCTCTTTTTTGGGAGAGAGAGGGGGTTAAGCCCCTTCAGGTGCGGCTTATTACGGCTCTTTTTCGAAGTGAGAAGACCTCTCCTTTTGTGACTCAGCCCACAGAGATACCCCTGCTGGACTCGTGGACTCAGGACTGGGTGACGAGTCGACTCGTTGAGATACGCGATAGACGAATCGCTATCCCCCTCTTAAAGGCGTATGAGGAGAAATGGGGGAGGGATAACCGATATTTTGCTCTGAGTTACCTACACGGAGTCGATGAAGAGAACTCCTTAAAAAACCTTTTTCGCAACTCACCCGTCCCCGATTGGCAGCTCCTTTTGGCTGTGCAGGATAAGTTACCTCACTCGCTCGTAGTACCTTTTAAGAATTGGTTTCGAGAGTACGACACAACTCTGTGGACTCCCGTCTCCTTTGATGGAAAGAAGGGGTATCCTGTTGAGGTGCAAAAAGGACAGCTCTCGAAGGTGGATTATCCTCTGGGTGAGGGAGATACGATCTCTTTTGATCTCGCTCAAGGTGAGGTTAAATGGCAGAAAGGACCGATGACTCAGACGCTTTTCTATGCAAATTATCCCTATCTAAGTCACTACACCATCGAGAGCGACGAGCTGAGTAGGGAGTATTTTTTACAAGAGGGTTCTCTGGCACTCCCTTTCCCCGCCGTAGATATTCCCCTCTTTGACTTGGAGTCTCTCAAAAGCGAAGAGTTTCCCTCTGAGTCAAATCTCCTAGAACACGTCTATTTTGTCGAGGAGTCGGAGAGAGGACGAGTGACGAGGCGGTACCACTTCTCTCCGACCAGCGGACTCTATTTAGTCGAATCCAATCCCGAAGAGGAGTCTCTTGGCTTTGGTCAGTGGGCTATCCGAGACTGGGAGGTGCAGGGCGGTCGTCTTGATCTAAACGGAGATGGGATTTTTGATGTTTATGAACACTACACCGATGGGAGACAAGACGGTGTTTTATACGCAGAAGAGGGGATGAAATCGGTCTCTCAAATCTACAAACGTCTACGAAGTACCTTTGATATTCGGACGTGGGGAGAGAGACGAAAAGAGTATTTAGACGCTTGGCAGGTGACTCTTCCCTCGGGAGAACGACGTAGCAGCAGCGGAGATGTTTTTACATCAATAGATAAAGATACTCTGATCCCTTGGTCTCTTGAGGATATCAATAACCTCTTTCTCTTTGACGACGTAAAGAGTAGTTCTCCGTGATCGCTGAAGAGAATTCGTCTCTCACTTGAGGGTCGCTACCCTCCCTTTTT
>CAZATZ010000003.1:0-1730 GCA_964488175.1 uncultured Spirochaetales bacterium | reverse complement strand
CCCTCAAATTTTTCTAGACTTTCTTCTATGCTGAATCCTTAAAAGAGATCGTTGACTCTGCTTTATCGGCTATTATATAGTTTAAATAATATCTAGACTTTTAACTCTTAATCGATTAGACTAGCAAACTGTTTCTAGATAGTTGAAAATGACACACGAGAGAGAGGTGTGAGAATGAAAAAAGGGCGAATCACAGGGGCCAAAGCGGTTATAAAGACGTTAGAAGAGTTGGGAGTTGAGATAATTTTTGGTTATCCTGGGGGGGCGAATCTTCCCCTTTACGACGCTCTTGAGCGTAGTTCCATCAAACACGTTTTGGTACGCCACGAACAGGGAGCGGCTCACATGGCGGACGGGTACGCTCGTGCCACGGGGAGAGTCGGGGTCTGCCTCGCTACCAGTGGTCCTGGAGCGACGAATCTGATCACAGGGATTGCGACGGCGTACATGGATTCGTATCCCGTCTTGGCGATAACGGGGCAGGTCGGAACGGGATTTATCGGAACAGACGCCTTTCAAGAGGTCGATATTACGGGAATTACCAACCCAGTCACGAAGCACAACCTTCTTGTTCAAAATACAGAGGAACTCGTTATCCGAATGAAGGAGGCGTTTCATCTCTGTGAAACGGGACGAAAAGGGCCTGTTCTCATCGATATTCCTCAAGATATCTTAAAGCAGGAGTTTACCCTCACCGAGAGGGAGGAGATCGTTCTTGAGGGGTACAACCCGACGACGGAGGGTCATCCCGGTCAGATTCGTCGAGGATTGAAACTACTAGAAAAGGCGGAAAAACCTCTGATTATCGTGGGAGGGGGGATCGCTCTTGCGAATGCGTACGATGAATTAAGAGAGTTTGTCGATAAGACGCAAATTCCTCTGATCTATACCTTTATGGGTAAGAGTGCCTTGGGGGACAAACATCCGTGTAACTTAGGAATGTGTGGTTATCACGGTAAGGTCGTGAGCAATCAAGCGATCGATAGAGCCGACGTTATTCTGGCTCTGGGCGTTCGTTTTAGTAATCGACATACGGTGAATTTAAATACCTATCCAGGGCATAAGAAAATTATCCACGTCGATATCGATCCCGCTGAGATTGGGAAGAGTGTCGAGATGCGAGTTCCGATCGTGGGAGATGTGAAGCAGATTCTCAAGAGATTCAACGCTCAGATGAAAACTCCACCGATAAACGCCGAGGAGAAAGCTCCCTATCAAACGTGGAAAAAAGAGCTACAAGAGATCGATGAAAAATCGGTAACTCAGAGGGTTCCTAGTGAAGGACTCTCAGAACCTCTTGTGCTTCGAAATATCACCAAATTTATTGAGAATCCGCTCATCGTCACCGATGTTGGACGACATCAAATGTTCGCCGCCCACGAAATCGACCTCGAGGCTGGTAGAAACTTTTTGAGTTCTGGAGGATTGGGAACGATGGGATTCTCTCTCCCCGCGGCGATTGGAGCGGTGATGGGGGAGCCAGAGCGAAGTGTTGTGGTCGTTGCTGGTGACGGCTCTTTTGTGATGAACTGCCAAGAGATGTTGGTCGCCTCGGAGCAAGAGCTAAATTTGATTATTCTTATTATGAATGATGGAGCTTTGGGAATGATTACCCAGTTACAAGATCGGTTGTATGATAAGCGATTTAATATCAGTCCGTTAAAGGGTGGGGTCTCTTTTCCTAAGATGGCAGAATCGATGGGGTGTCTCGGGCATCAAGTAGAGAGCCT
>CAZATZ010000002.1:4113-24516 GCA_964488175.1 uncultured Spirochaetales bacterium | reverse complement strand
TCAACGAGATTATGTTCAGCTAATATTTTACTTTCGTTAATATTATAACTCACAACAGACAGAGATTTTCTTATAGATTGTCTCTGTCTTTTTTTGTATAGAAAGTTGTTTTGAAAGGAGCTTTCTATGAAAACATCAAAATTCAGTAATAGCCATTCCAACTATAACAAACCATTACAACAAGTTGTTATCCGCTTCTAGTTTCTTGAGATTTCTAAATTCAAAGAAGAACCACACGAGTGTGAGAAGCGTCGCTAAACCATCAGAGAGAGGCCACGTCCACAGTAGTCCTTGTAGTCCTCTCTGCTTCGCCAAGAAAAAAAGGATGGGCAAGAAAAAAAGATACTGCCTCGCAATGTTCAGAAAAAAGGCGGCTGTCGCTTTGCCCACGACTTGGAAATAATTTGCTAAAATAAGCTGTATTCCTACCAGTGGCCACAGCATAGTAAAATAACGCAATAGCCTAATACTAATAGGTAAGAGAATCGCTTTTTCGTCAGCTTTGACAAAGAGAGAGAGTAACGGTGCCGATAAAAATTGGGTAAGAATCCACACACAAAGAAAATACAAGAAACTAATTCGCCACGCATATTTCAATGTTTTTTCAACACGGATATAACTTTTCGCCCCATAATTATACCCAATAATAGGGGAGATTCCTTGGAGCAGTGCGAGTGAAGGCATGAAAAAGAAAATCGCCAAACTGGTCGTCATTCCAAAGGCTGCGACGTATTCTCCGCCCCCTAGCTCTGTCAAATAACTGTTGACTGAGAGTGCCACAAGCGTCATTCCTGATTGCCTCGCTAAGACGGGAAGACCTAACAAGGTTGTCTCCTTGAGTAGGGGTAGATTAAAGCGGATATTGTGAGAGTGTAGACGTAGTACCGATCGCTTTTTTGACTGTAGATACAGGTAATATAAACAGGTTAATGTGGGGCCAATAATGGTCGCAAGTCCCGCACCGGCAACACCCATTTTGAAGCCAAAAATAAAGATGGGGTCAAGAATAATATTGGTAAGGGCGCCTATTACCATACCGATGGTCGCCCCTTTTGCGTTGCCCTCTGCCCTTGTCGTCTGATTGCCTAAAACACTCAAAAAAAGAAACGGAAGTCCCATAAAAATAATACGCAAGTAAGAGAGCGAATGCGCTTTTTGAATCGCCGTTCCGCCTAAAATACTCACAATCGAGTCTATAAAAATTTGCGTCGTGGGAACGAGGATAATAGATAACGCAAAGATCATCATCAGAGCGTTACCTATCGTCTTTTCACCGCGTTCGTGCTTTCTCGCTCCCAGCATGCGTGAAATAATAGAGCTACTGCCGACGGCGATACCAAACCCTATCGCATTAAAGAACATCTGTAGCGGAAACGAGATACTCAGACCAGCAAGCACGTCGCCACCTAGTCGGGCGACATAGAGCCTGTCGACGACGTTATAGAGACTATTAATGAGCATCGCAACGAGAGCTGGCCCCGTCATTTGCCAAACAAGCCCCTTGATCGGTTCGTGAGCAAGTTTTTTCTCTCGGGGAGAGAGTTCATTCTTGGCGGTTTCAGATGTAGCCATGTCAATTCCTTTGTTTCGTCAAATCGTAACCCCTTGCGGTTGCATCTCTGTTTCGTTCTAGGGAGTGACGATTTTCGGTGGGGATTTGGATTTTTGCACAAATATTTAGAGGTTATCCACCCACTCTTTGTCTCTCCCAAGCACTGTCTAGTCGTGGTGCTTTTCCCGCTGCTTTTCGTTTGGGAGATTTCGAGGGATCTCTACCATGCTCGTAATTGAGAAAATTTGCAAGTGATTCACTGAATGCTTTTGTCGAATCTTGTCTTAGTTTTTATCCTGAATGCGTCATTTATTTCCCCTAAGGTACCTCTATCTGTTCTTCGTATTTTGTCGTGCTGGGAGAATAAGAACGGCTCAAAACGTATCATTCATCGTGATTCGTTCTCCTATTCTCCCTCCTCTTATTTTTTGCTTTTTCAGGGGAGGAAGGAAAAAAGAGGGAAAGCGATGGAATTTGATTACCTTTTATGGTACTCTCTGAATGTATATGTGGTATTTTATCGATTTCTAGGCGTCGATTTACTGGAGTCCCTATGAAAGAACTGAAAGAATTTAGTGTGCAAAGATTTATCTCTTCTCCTTTAGCTTCATTTCTCTTTTTCTTACTCGTCATGTCGCCCCTCTATGGTCAAGGGGTTCCCGATACAGAGAGGAGCGATACCCCCCTCTTTGAGCCCGATGTTTTACCCAGAGATGGTAATTTTCCCTCCCCTGATTTGCAAGAAAACCGTGACGAGATTCCACTACTGGCCCCTGAGGATATACAGATTCCTCGACCTACCATTGATCCTCTTGAGAGGGAGCAAGATCGATTGGCACAGACGGAAGAGAACCGAGAGGGGGCGTTGCCCGAGGTCTCTGGACAGCAGAGGGGTGTTGTTGATCCCACGGGAACACAGAGTGTTGAGGCGAGAAGAACTCTCCCTCCAGAATCTTTTCTCGGTGGAAACGATCAGACTGGATTAGATAGCTCTGTACAAGAGGAGATTGAGAGGGGGGGAGATCAGAGAGTTTCTCCCGTCGCCCCCGAATTTGCTGGAGCTCGACGAGGGAGTAATACCCCCCCCGATGCGGTTGGTTCTTCGGGTCAAGGGCAGTATCAATTTGATCAGATACGTGAGGACGTACCGAGAATCTCGGGATTAAAGGTGGAGAGTGACGCCTCAAAAGTTCGGTTGACTTGGTTGCCGTTCCGCACAGACGCAGGGATTCCGGTGACCTATCGGGTTTATCGTTCTCCTACGATTATGAACGACTCGACGAGCAACCTCTTTGATTTTGTCGGATTTAAATCCGACGGAACAACCTTCTTTGAAGATAGTCCCCCGACACCGGGAGAGTACTATTACGCCGTCTTTGTGGAGATTGATAATAAAGAGAACGTTGTCTATACTGCCGAGAATACCCTCACGGCTCCCGTCTCTTTTGATGGTATTTTTCGGAACAATATCTATGAACAGTACGGAGTGACTGATTGGGCGCAGATCAAGAGTCAAGAAGATTCTCGAGAGAGTTCAAGGGAGGTAATGGGCAGTGGTGAACCTCCCGCTTCGTCTCCCGTTAGTGTCGTGACCGAAGGAAGTGCGGTTCAACCGATTGTTAACGTCTATCTCGCCGCTCCTGCTCAATCTCTTCCCCCCGCTCCTGTAGCTCCTCCCTCAGAAGATCTTGATGAGAGGGCGAGACGGTTGGCCGAGGCTAGAAGATTAAAACGGCTCTATCCTGAGGTCCTCTTTGAGGTCTTTTTGAACGAGAAGCAGAGTCCCAATAACGAGTATGAACACGAACTTCAATGGATACTCTATAAGCTCTTAACCTCGTATGATTGGCAAAAGGCGCAGGATGATTTATTAATCTTGTTACAAAAAAGTAGAAAGTATTCGAGAGATCTAAGAGATAGAATTTCTTTCTATCGTGGTCAGATCTACTACATCTTCGGCGATTACCCCAGATCTCTTCTTGAGTTTAAAAGTCTCGTGGAGAACAGTATCTATAAGGCCGATGCGGTTCGCTGGCTAGACAAGGTAGATGCCCGAGGGTATTGATTAAAGGTGTGTACGGCGGTGGATGTTTCGCTCTGGTTCTCCCCGTGAGTTCGAGAGAAGTTCTAAAAACTCGAGTTTTTTAGAGGTACGTGCTGGAAAAAAAATTGATAAGATCTCTTATCTTTTCGATTAATTAACAATAGGGTACTCAATAAAATATTTTAAAATATTGACGAAATATCTCATGGAATTTATCTAATCTTTCGGAGTTTCAAAACATAAAAAAAGGTTGAGAGGAGAGTCATGGCACTGGAATTGTCGTCGCTGGGAGTTATTGCTTGTCCAGGAGGAGGGCCTTTTGCCACGGCTCTTATTTCTCGGTTAGAGACATTGGAGCGTCAAGAGGAGATTAAGCGAATTCGCCATCTTTCGCGGGAGTTTTCTCTCTCGAAAGAGGAGGCGAATAAATTTCTTGGAATCCTCAAAGAGCGAGAGGACAGCTTTCAAAAATATCGGCACTCGAGTTCTACCTCAACGCTCAGTGATCTACAGATAGATTGTCGTTTCACTCGATTTTCAAACGGCGAATTTAAAACAGAGATTATGGAATCTGTTCGGCATCGGAATGTCTTTGTCGTTCAAGATGTTGGAAATTCACAACCTGTCGTTTATGAAAACGAGACGAGTTATGAGCTTTCGGTCAATGATCACCTCATGTCGCTCTATGTCACGATCGACGCTCTTTTGCAGGCTCGCCCCCGTGAGATAACCTTGGTTTTGCCGCTCTATCCCTATAGCCGTCAGCACAAGCGCAATGGACGCGAAGGATTGACCGCCTCCTCTTTGGGGCGCATCTTCGAGAACATGGGGATTCGCACGATTCTTACTCTCGATATCCACTCTCGGTCGACGGAGAACTCCTTCGGTCACATGGGTTTAGAGAACCTTAAAGCCTCTTATCAAGTCATTAAAAAATTGTGGACAATTGTTGATCTAAATACCGATGATCTCGTTGTTTTAGCCCCCGATACTGGTTCGGTAGAGCGAAATAAGTTCTATGCGGTCTCACTGGGAAAACCGCTGGCGATGATATACAAAGAGCGTGATTACTCCAAATTATCGACGAGTGCGACCCATAGTAACATTATCACTTCTCACCTACTGGGAGAGGTTGAAGGAAAGACCGTCTTTATTCCAGATGATATTTTGGGAACGGGGGGGACGCTACTCAAGACGATGAAGTTGATGAAGGAGAGAGGGGCAAAGAGGGTCATTTGTGCCGTCTCTCTTCCTCTCTTTGATAACAATGCGGTTGAATACTTTGATAAGGCGTATGAGGAGGGATTATTCTACCGAATGATTTGCACCGATGCGGTCCATCTGAATAAGGAAATTACGGAGAGAGAGTGGTATGTGCGTGCGAGTGTCGTTCGACTCTTTGCGGCGGCGATCGCCAATCTGCACTTAGATCGCAGTATCTCTCAGTTAATGGATAGTCGCCCTCTGATTCTGAGGCTGATGGAGCAGAAGAGCCGTGAGGCCGAAGAGGCTGACGAGCTAGAAGATAGTGATTTAGCGGATTGATAGAGAATTGATACAGACCCTCCTCGAAAAGAGGGTAGTTAGAAGAAATTGAGGTACATTGAAAAAAGGTGGTAGGAAATGGCAAAAGTCGAATCTGTTCTGGAGAAATTGGATAAAGAATTTCATCTAAAAAAGTCCCTTCTTGAGGCAAATTGTAGTGATGAGCCGGTAACAAAAATCTTGGAAAGTTATCTCAATGGAAAAGAGGTGACTCTTCCCGATTATCCAGAGATTGCGCAGCATTTCAATAAGCTCTTTCGACTGGCTGGTGAGGAGTTATCCTCTTTAGCAAATCCAGACTCTCTGAAAGAGTGGACTCTGCAACTCTTTCCCGAGAATCGATACGAGATCGATGATAAAAACGTCTCTCTTCTGCGAGAAAGCCGTCTCGTTCACTCAATTGTTCGCAACAAAGAGCCGATTAAAAATCCGGCAGAAGAGATTCTCTTTACCTCTAACATTCTTCTTGCCCCTCCTAAATCCCCTGAAAATCTAAAGAACTCAAAATTGCGTGAGTTCTGCGAAAAACACAGAGGGGAGACTCCACAATTTTTCTACGATCATCCGATCCCTCTCGATATCGCTCCTGAGGCAAACGAGATCCTCTACGGACTTCGTCAGTTGGAGGAGTCGATGAGCCAAGAGGAGGGAGAGGTGACGGTCGATGTTGCGCTCTCGGTCTCTCCGACACACCCCTATTTAAATGAAATTGTTCACGAGTATTTGGGAGACCTTCTCGCACCTTACGACTTCCCCCACCTGAACGTCTACCTCTTTCGTGAAGAGGATACCATCGCCCTGATTGACGCCTTTGCTCCCCAAGATCCCTCCCTTGTCAAAGAGGTTTTTGGAGTCACGGGAATGTATGGTCGGCACTACAGTTTCTTGAAAGCTCTTGTTGCTATTTGGCATCTAGTTGATTCGAAAAAGAGGGCGACGTTTAAGATAGATCTCGATCAAGTCTTCGTCCAAGACGCTCTTAAAAAAGCGACTGGCAAGAGTGCCCTCGAACACTTCACCAACGATCTCTGGGGAGCTGTGGCTAAGAACAGCAAAGGGGAGTCGGTTGAACTGGGAATGCTCGCTGGTGCTCTTGTCAATGAGAAAGATCTCGACCTGAATGAGAGCCAGAGTCTCTACACCATCGATATTCCTCTTCCCAAAGAAGAGGTAACCCTCGAAGATTCTATTCTCAACAAAGGGAGAGTCATGTACCTCTCTAGTGTTGCCGAGATGGGAATGCGTTATAAAGAGAGAGATGACTGCCTCGTTCGCTACCACGTCACGGGGGGGACTAACGGAATCCTTCTCGAATCTCTCAAGCGGTTTCGACCCTTTACGCCTACCTTTATCGGACGTGCTGAAGATCAGTCGTATCTTATCTCGGTCTTTGACCAAGCGGTAGAGGGGAGAAAATTGAGATATTATCACGAAGATGGTCTTATTATGCGACACGACAAGGCGGCCTTTATCGCCGATGTAGAAGAGGACTTTGCCGCCTCTCGTCTGGTAGGAGATTTAGAACGAATCCTTCTTTTTTCTCACTATGTGAATGACATTATCTCTGAAAATGATATTAAAGAGTCGATGGCTCCCTTTACGTCGTGTTTTATTAGTGAAATCCCAAAGACGATCGTTCTACTTTATGGACTCGTTCAATCGTATAAGAGTCTGATAAACGGGAACAAAAAGGAGTCTTTAGAGCTCTTAAGCGAGGGGGCAAGGCGACTCGGTCTTGTCCTTGATCGGATTGAGAGGGGAGAGTACGCCTCAACCTTTGCTCGAGAACAGCGTGCGTGGAACGACTTTTACGATACGGCTCTCTCTTTTAAGGGGGATAAGGAATCTCTGCGTAAAATTATTGATTCGTGTTGCGTCTCCCAGAGAGAGAGTTAAGAAGGAGTAATATTTCATAATTTTTTTAAAAAGAACCTAGTAGACAGACTCTATCTATTCTTGTAGAATCAAATTTGGACTCTCTTTCCCAATGGTTTTTTCGGTATCTTGCGAGAGATATCGTTTTGTTTACCTTTTTGGTTGAAAAAGAGAAGAACGAGGGGGTATTTTGGCTGGAAATTATCGCGGTGGTAATAAACGAGGAAATCAACAAACCGCTCGAATTAAAGAGTTAAGAACGAATGAACAAATTGATGTCTCTGAGGTGCGGTTAATTGACGGAGATGGAGAGCAAAAAGGGATTATCTCGACAAGAAGTGCGCTTCAACTTGCCAAAGATACCGATTTAGATCTGGTTGAAGTCTCCCCTGGTGCGGTTCCTCCCGTTTGTAAGATCTTTGACTACAACAAGTATAAGTTCAAACAGGAGAAGATGAACCGCTCTCAACAGAAGAGCAATAAGCAGCATAAGCTCAAGGAAGTGAGAATGCAGCCGAAGATCGAAAAGCACGATTTAGAGGTCAAGGCAAAGCAGGCTCAAGGATTTTTGGCAAATGGAAATAAGGTAAAAGTGACAGTTCGATTTCGTGGGCGAGAGATGGCTCATACCGATCGAGGCCCTATGGTACTTAAACAGTTGACCGACATGTTGGAAGAGGATAGTCTTACGATCGATTCTGCTCCGAAGTTGGAGGGAAATCAGATGTCGATCCTGTTGAGTCCGGGCAAGAGTGCAAAACAGAAGAAACCCCCCGCTGCAAGTACGCAGAAGAATAGCTAGGAGAGAGAAAGAATATGCCTAAAATGAAGACTAGAAAGACGGCGAGTAAGCGGTATAAATTTACTGCCAATGGAAAAATAAAGTATAAGAAAATGGGGCTACGGCACATTTTGACAAAGAAGAATGCGAAACGGAAGCGTAATTTACGTACAGCGGGTACGTTGGCTGATTGTGAGGTTCCTAGAGCTAAAAAATTGATGCCTTATGGGTAGTTTTTAGCGAAATCGTTTTCGCAGTGGTGAATCGTCACACTGCATTATTATACTTTGTTACCTTTTTTGTAGGAGTTTAGTGAGATGCCAAGAGCAATTGATGGAAGAAGAAGAAAAGAGCGACGGAAAAAAATATTAAAACTAGCGAAGGGATATCAAGGTCGTAGAAGCCTTCTCTTTCGAACGGCAAAAGACGCCGTACGTAAGGCGGGGCAGTATGCGTATCGAGATAGACGTGTTCGAAAACGAGATTTTCGTCGCCTCTGGATAATGCGGATTAATGCAGCGTGTCGTGATAGTGGAATCCGGTACTCTGAGTTCGTTGCCAAGGCAAAGAAGGCGGATGTTCTGCTAAATCGAAAAGTTCTTGCCTATATTGCGATGACCGATATTAAAACATTTAATGCAATTTTAGCAAAAGTCAAATAACCTTTTTTATTAGGGGGATTTTTGAGGGAGGGGCGGAATGATTTCTGTCGAGCAGGTAAAAGAGTTAGAGGAAAAAGTTCAAAGAGCAGTCAATCTCATTAAAGAGGTTCGAGAAGAGAACCGCTCTCTCAAAAAGGAAATCCAAGAGGGAACAGCCCATTTGGACTCGCTAAGAGCAGAGGTGAGTGAATTAACCGAAGAGAGAGAAAATTTAAAGAGCGAGGTTGCCTCTTTTCAAGGGGCTTCGGCTGAAGTTGAACGGTCTGTCTTGGACGTTCTTTCCTCTCTGGATCATTTGGATTCTCAAGATGAAGGCGTCTCTCCTAGATATGGATTAGTCAAAGAAGAACCTACGACTTTTGATGCCCCTGAGAGTTCTCCCAGCTTTAAGCAAGAATTTAAGCAAGAAGAGGTTGCCTCTGCTCCACCGACCTCTCCGCCCGAGAGGGAGAGTGCTATTCAGGAGAAACCCTCCTTTGAAAAGCCGGCTTCGAAAGAGGCTTTAGAGAGTTCTGGGGACTCTTTTTTTAGTGACACGTCGGAGGAGGATGAGAATTTCCTTAGTGGAAAGGTCTCCGATACCCTTGCTTCTGACGATGATTTTGGTCTACCGACTCCAGAAGAGGGAGAGGGTGATGAGCCAGACGAGAGTACCTTGGATCTCTTTTGAAAAGGCGGAGGGTGTCACATCGTGGAGGAGAGAGAGTTTGAGGTTTACGGAAAAACGATCCTTTTAAAAACGGGGGAAGATCCCAAATATCTACAGGCACTCTTTGCCCTTATTGATAAGAAGATGCACGAATTAAAGTTACAGTTTCCAGGAATGTCCACAGAGAAACTCTCGATTATCACCTCACTCTTTATTCTTAGTGATTCTGTTGGTAGTAATCGAGAAGACTTTATGTTGAATCAATCTTTTACAAAGAATGATATTAGCAGTATTGAGAACTCAACGGCTTTGATGCTGGAGAGTTTGGATGAGGTTTTAATTTAATCCGTAGGGGATCGTCGTATCTCTTGGAACTTAATTTTTCAAATTGGGAACCCTAAATGCTTTTGTCAGAGTGACACCCCGGAGAATCTATCCCACGCTGGGATGGGGTAGCGCAATACAGAAGAGCGGGTCCCCCCCTTAGTTAATAAGCATTCAAGGGGCAATTTGATGGTCACCTACGGATTTTTTCTCGTTTTTACAACGATAGCGTTTTTATCATCTTATCTCTTTTGCCATCTGATAGTATCATCTGAGAATGGGCAAGTCTTCCGTCTTTTTTATCCTAGAAGATGTGATTTTGTCATATTTACTTTAAATGAAAAGAGGTTTTTTAGAGGTATCTAGGACTTCTCAAAAAATGAATCCATATTTATTAAAAGAAGGGAGGCTCTTGATATGAAGACGAAGATTCACACCCTTGTTATGGCGGGGGGCATTGGGAGCCGTCTTTGGCCTGCGTCAAGCGTAAGTTTGCCAAAACAATTTATGCCATTTTTAAAAGGGGAGTCGCTTTTTTCGATGACCTTAAAAAGAGCGGAAAAGCTCTCTTGTGACGGTGTCGTTTTAATCGTCTCCCTCGCTCGTTACGCCGATCTCATCCGAGAAGAGTTATTGAAATTCAGCGAAGATTTTAGGAGTCGTTGCGTTTTGCTCAATGAACCCGAGGGGCGAAATACCGCCGCTGCGATCGGTTTAGGGCTGGAGTATCTGGCCAGAGAGCAGGAGAATAACTCCGCTGTATTTCCCGTCTGCGAAGACGATCAGGTTCTCGTGCTGGCTGCGGATCACTACATTCCATCGGTTGAAGATTTTTCTAACTCCCTCTCTCTAGGCTCTCTTTTGGCCGTGAATGATCTAGTTGTTTTTGGAATATCAGCCACGGGCCCCTACACGGGATACGGCTATATTAAGGTAAAAGAGAAGATAGAAAATGGCTATAAGGTCGATAGATTCACAGAGAAGCCCTCTTTAGAGGACGCAAAAAAGTTTCTCTCGGAGGGGGGGTACTACTGGAATTCTGGAATTTTTCTTTTCAAAATATCAACCTTCAGGGAGGAGTTTAGACTAGCCTCTCCCGAAATAGCAAAAATACTCTCTGAGCGGTTATCGTGGAGAGAGGAGAGAGATCAACGAGGGGGGTATTGCGTTATCTCTTTTGATGACTCACAAAAATCGGTCTATCACGGAATAGAATCTATCTCTATTGATTACGCACTCATGGAGCGTTCGCAGAAAATTGCGATGGTTGAAGCGACGTTTAATTGGGACGATGTTGGTGGCTGGGATTCCGCCCTAGAGCTGCTCGATCAGCCCTCACAGTTGAGGGGGTACCAATCCTCAAACCTTCGCGTTTTTAGCGATCTACCCGTCTGTGCTGTTGGAGTCGATGATCTTGATATAGTGGTAAAGAACGGGGTTGTTTTTCTCTCAAAGAGGGGGGAGAGTCACCACGTTCGTGAGGTTAGTTTTGAGACAGAAGAGTGAATAAGAATCGTTTTATAGGGGAATATAACTCTTTTTTTTTGGAAACCTCTATAATTTTTTATTTTGAGAATAGGGCTGGTTGAAAAAAAATTAATAAGCCACTACTATGATTCTTATCTTTTCTTTCCCCGCTGGAAGTTGTCGGGGTATAGATATGCCAAGGAGTTTTTATGCGTATTGAGTATATTAAGCCGTTTGTTGAAGAGGTCACTCGTATCCTTGAAGAGGTGACGGGTTTATCTCCTGAACCAGGAGAACTTTCTTTAGTGAAAATGGCACAGCCAGTTATGGGTGTTGTTGTCATGGTTGGACTGGCGGGAGACGTTGAAGGGCGAGTTCTTTTCGATATGTCGGAAGATGTTGCGTTGGATATTGCGTCTCGCATGAATGGAGAACAGATGACGGAGCTCGATGAGATGGCCCTTTCAACGGTTTCTGAGCTGGGAAATATGGTGATGGGTTCGGTGCTTTCTCGATTGGAAGCTATCGGGTTTAATTTTGATATCACCCCTCCCACCGTTATGACTGGGGCAAACATGTCTATCTCTTCGGCTGGAGGAGCATTGGAGGCTTTGGTCTTTCCTTTAACTCTTCCTTCTGGGGTATTTGAGATGAATGTTGCGGTAAAGGAACGAGGCTAAAATTACTGCGAGAATTTGTCGAGTTTTCTGACAGATTCTTGAGGTAATCGTCATTTTTGCTAGATGATTGAAAAAGTGTTCACGATAAAAGGGGTGGAGTGTTTTTTTGCTCCCCTTTGTTATATTTATTGCATTTTTATCTTTAGAAAAAATTTTTTAATGCGATGATTTCTGCCAATTTTATTGCGAAAGTCTTTTTTCTTCTCTATTTATACGGTTTTGTAAAGAGAGAGTTAGCAATAGAGAAGAGTGCGAGAGAATAAAAAGAGATACGACATTCACATTTGTGATGAAGGAGCAATCTATGGTAAGCTATAAGGAGTTGGGGTTAGCCAACTCAAATGAAATTTTTAAAAAATCAGTCGCTGGTGGTTATGCGATTCCTGCCTATAATTTTAATAACATGGAACAGTTACAGGCTATCATTCAAGCGTGTGTTGAGACTCGCTCACCTGTCATTATGCAGGTCTCTTCTGGGGCAAGAAAATACGCAAATGCGATTCTTCTTCGGAATATGATGCGTGGTGGTGTCGAGTACGCCAAAGAGCTCGGTTGTGAAATTCCCATCGTCTTGCATCTGGATCACGGTGATAGTTTTGAGCTGTGTAAAGATTGTATCGAGAATGGTTTTTCCTCCGTTATGATCGACGGGTCACACCTTCCTTACGATGAAAATGTTGCGTTGACAAAGCGTGTTGTCGAATACGCACACAAGCACGATGTCAGCGTAGAGGGAGAGTTAGGTGTTCTTGCTGGTGTCGAAGACGATGTTGTCTCAGAGGTTTCACACTATACCCAGCCAGAAGAGGTTGAGGATTTTGTTAAAAAAACAGGGGTTGATTCCCTCGCTATCTCGATTGGAACCTCTCACGGAGCCAATAAATTTACTCCTGCGCAGTGCGAGAGAAATGCGGAGGGTGTTCTCATTCCTCCTCCTTTACGTTTCGATATCTTGGAAGAGATCGAGCGAAGAATTCCTGGATTCCCTATCGTTTTGCACGGCTCTTCCTCTGTTCCTATGGATCAGGTGAAGATTATTAATGAAAACGGTGGAAAGCTGAATGACGCCGTTGGAATTCCTGAAGAGCAACTAAGAAAAGCGGCTAAGTCAGCTGTCTGTAAAATTAATATTGACTCAGATGGACGCCTTGCGATGACAGCAGCGATAAGAAAAGTCTTTATCGAGTCTCCCGGTGAATTTGACCCAAGAAAGTACTTAGGCCCAGCAAGAGAGAACCTAAAAGCTCTCTATTCGAGAAAGAACCGAGATGTTTTAGGTTCTGCCGATCGTGCTTAGAGTCGATTCTTTTTAGGGGTTTTTGTGGACAAAGTACGCTTCTCTTACGATGATATTCACCAAACCGTTAGCGAGATCGCTTCCTCGATTCGAGGGAGTGATTTTACTCCGGAAGTGATTGTTGCGATTGGTGCAGGTGGTTTAATTCCTGCTCGTATGTTACGTGCCTATTTTTCTCTTCCTCTCTACGTTGTGACGCTAGCCTCTTATCAGCGGATGTCGGACGGTACCGAGAAGAGTCTTGGTGAGCCAGTGATTACGCAGTGGCTTGACGACGCAAAGAAGCAAGTTGAGGGGAAACGGATACTCGTTGTCGATGAAATCGATGACTCCCGTAAAACCCTCGATTTTTGCTGCCGTAAACTATTAGAACACAACCCTCAGGAGATCGCTCTGACGGTCTTGCACAATAAAGGGATTGAGAAGAGGGGTATTTTACCCGACGAACTAAACCATTATTTTATTGGTCTTAATTTAGAGGGGGGATCGTGGGTTGTCTATCCTTGGGATATTGAAGATTCAACAGAAGAACACGATGCGTTGGCAAGAGCTAATAAAAAAAATCTCTAAACCCTCTCAAAACTCCACATCTCCTTTTTGTATACCCTTTTCTCGACTTAAAAATTTCTCTTTTTTGACAGCGTATCTCTTGGCAAAAGGAGTTCGTAGGAAAATTCTACTTCTTACTCTCTTGGGGGGAGTCTCTGCTCTTCACTTAGTGGCTCAGGCCGTTGGAATCGGTGCTGGTGTGGGGGGAAATACCTATACTCTCACAGAGGAGATCTCCTCATCACCTAAAAGTCGGTTTGGCATTTTTTATAACATTACTATTTTTGGTCAAATCCCCATCTGGAAAGGATTGGGGGCTGAAATAGAGTTGGGATTGAACAGTTCGATTATCGCTTTTAGCGGTGTTTCCCATCGTGATCCTGTCCTTTTTGGACCAGATGAAGAGACAAATCAGGTCGTCTCCTTTAGTCCCGCCTTTCGACTTCGATACGATTTTCAGTTTAAAGAGGGACTTCATACCGTTGAAGTTTTAACTGGCTTTGGGATGGATCTTCTCCTTCTCTCCGCCAATAATTTTGGAGAGAGCAACCTTACCCACACCCAACAGGTGTACGCCCTTTACGTTCCTGCAGGAGTCGGATATCGGTTTAAAATCGAAGATTGGGGGAGTCTCTACGTTCGTATTTTTGGCGATTTTTCTGTCTATCCCTACTATTACCTGAATAGTCCCGTTCCTTTTATTCGAGTCTACGGCTCGCTAGGGTTTTTAGTTCCTATTGGCTTGGAGAAAAATTCGGCTAAAAAGCCTAGTACTCCTTAGCGGAGAGATATTTTTCATTATGGAGAATATTTTTTTTAGCTATTTTTTTTAGCTATGCATTCGCGTAATGGCTAAAAGGCGATTTTTACAAAGGGAGCATGGCGTGTCTAAAGAGAAAAAACTAGTTCTTTTCCAAGGGGACTCGATTACAGATTGTGGAAGAAATCGTGAGGAAGATACTCCTTATAATACAAATATGGGAACGGGTTATCCAAGCTTGCTTACGGCATTATTTCGTGGTCGAAACCTCCGTGAAGAAATTGATTTTATCAATAAAGGGATAAGTGGGAATCGTATTGTTGATCTCTATGCACGATGGAAAATTGATGGACTAAATCTAAAGCCCGATTATATTAGTATTTTGATTGGCGTAAACGATACATGGCATGAGAAAATGCAGCAGAATGGTGTTGAGCCAGAGCGTTATGAGACTATCTATCGAATGCTACTTCAATGGACTCGGGACGTTTTATCAGAAACAAAATTGATCTTGATGGAGCCTTTTGTCCTTGAGTGTGGTGTTGTTGATAAGTCATGGATAGCTGAGATAGAGGAGAGGCAGGCGATTGTTCAAAAGCTGAGTCGTGAATTTAACGCTATATTTGTACCGCTACAAGATATTTTTGACAAGAAAGCTTGCGAAACGGGGGGAGAATACTGGTTACGTGATGGAGTACACCCCACTCTCGCTGGACACCAACTCATAGCCGATCAGTGGGTCTCTTGTGTAGGTGAAGTGTAAAACTACTCCTTGTATGAAAGGGTTTAGAACGTCTCTAAAAAACTCTTTTTTCATTTCTGGAATCAACTTTTTAGAGGTACCCATCAGAGAGGTAGGCGTTTTTGAGTAAGTATCCTATTTTTGAATACCTCGTGGTTGGCGGAGGTCTTTTTGGTTGTCACGTCTCCGCCAAACTACTAAGCGTAAAAAAAATACCCCCCTCGCAGTTAGGTATTCTCGACCCCAACGAGAGATTATTGACTCACTGGCGTCAGTATAGTAGCTCTATCGGAATGGCTCACCTAAGGTCGACGTCGGTCCACCATCTCCACCCAGATCCGGTCGATCTGCGTCGGTTTGCCGCTCAACAAAAGAGAGAGAACTTAGAGAGTTCGTCCCCCCTCTTCTATCCTCCGTACTATAAGCCGAGTCTCTCTCTCTTTAACCTCCACTCAGAAAAGGTACTCTCAGAGTTTCACTTGCCAGAGTGTCATCTTCGTCATCACGTTGAGAAGATTGAGAGAGAGGGTGAACTCTACACGGTTAAAACCAGAGAGGGTATCTCGTTTAAAAGTAGACGAGTTATTCTTGCGACTGGGTTTGAGAGGGAGCTGAATCTTCCCCCCTTTGCAAGTAAAGAGATCTTATCGGAAGATGGGTCTCCTATGGTTCAACATATCTTTTCTGCCCAAGAGAGAACTCTCCCTAAAAGAGAGGAACGTGTTGCGGTGGTGGGAGGAGGGATCTCGGCTGGTCACCTCGCTCTCTCTCTTCTGCGGAGAGGCGCTCACGTCACGTGGATATCTCGACATCCTCTTCGTGAAAATCAATACGACGCGGATCCAGGGTGGATAGGCCCAAAGAATATGAGTCGGTTTGCTCCCCTCACTTCAGAAGAGAGACGTGAGAAGATTGAAAAATCCCGCCAACTCGGGACACTCCCGACGACTCTCTTTAACGAGGTTCAAAAAGAGATCAAAGGGGGGAATCTCCACTTTTATACGACCGAGGTTGAAAGAGTGAGTGAAGGCACTTTATGGACAACGGAGGGGCGAGAGATTCCAGTAAAATCGGTTTTGTTGGCGACAGGTTTTAAGCGAGGGGCGTATCACGACTTTGGTCTCGATCTGAGTGAGGTTATCGAACCGAGTTCTCTTTCTCCTTTTGGAGTCGTTCCCTCTAAAACTCTTGAGATCGCCAAAAATCTCTTTGTGATGGGACGTTTGGCGGAGTTGGAGATAGGCCCAATGGCTCGAAATATCGTAGGAGCAAGACGCGCCGCCGATCGTATTAGCCGCGCCTAGTTCCTCGTTCTTACGAGTTTTTTAGAGGTACTCTTAAGTGTAAGAGCGGAAGAACCACTCGATGCCTTGCGCACTACTGCGTAAAACAAGGTTCCATAGGTGAAAGGAGAAGAGTTCATCTGACTCAGAACTCTCTGTCAGATTGTATCGCTCTAGAGTCTCTCCCCACACCTCTTGAAGGGGAACTCCGTGCCAGTCGTGCAACGTCTCAACCCCCGATAAAATTTGCGGTAACGAGTGGACGCTTGATCCCATCGGTAGATTTCCCGCTTGATTTGTCACGAGAGTCTCATAATCCAGCGAGTACTTCTGAGACCAACTCTCCCATAGAACCCAGAACTCAGATTGATTTTCTGGGGGAATCTCGAAGGCGTAGGCGACGAGTTCGGCCCTCTCTTTTTCCAGATACCGGAGTGTCTCCCTGTTACGAGGCTTTAAGGTGTATCGAAGAGCTTTCAGCGCCTCGATATTTTTTTGAGTCACGCTCTCGACGCTCTGATCGCAGGAGATGACATTCGCCAATTTCTCTACGTTACTCTTGGGAAAATCGACAGAATCGTTTGGTGAGACGTTATTGAAATAAAAATCGACCTCTCTCTTTTGAGAAGCGGGGCCGTGAAGAGCTTTGGGGGAGGTCGCTGATAGCGAGGGAACCCACTCGCTTCCTCTCTGACCTTGAGCTTCTTCGAGCTGTAGTCGTGTCGCATCTATCTTCTCTATCTCACCTGCGATCGAGATAAAAGCCCTCTCTTGAACGAAACAGTGGTGTTTTAAAGACTCTATCTTGGGAGTGAGTCCCAGAGCGAGTTGCATCGCCCAAAAAATCGAACTACTTCCACTTGAGAGAGGAAATGTCCACCCAGACATATATCCCCCTGAGAGACGACCTGCGATCTCGGTAATATACGCTTTTTTCTTACTAAAACGGATATCTCCCTTCGCCGCTCCCCCTCGAATTCCCAGTGCCTCAATTCCTCGACAAAAGAGGGTCTCAATCTCCTCTCTCTCCTCGGGTTCGAGAGTCGCTGGCATCGTGTGTCCCATCTCGATAAAGTACGGTTCAAACTGGATATCTCGTTCGGCTAAGCCGCAAATCGTGATCTCACCCTCTGGAGTGACGACGGCGTCGAGGCTAAACTCTCGTCCAGGAAGGTACTCCTCGATAATGGCGCGGCTACTGCGAGAAAAACGAATCGCCTCGTTAAGGTGTCTCTTCGCCTCTTCGGGGGTTCTTACTAGTTTAACACCGCGCGCCCCCATACTGTCGACAGGTTTGAGGACGAGCGGGTAGGAGAGTTGAATCGCATCGAGATCCTCTTCTTGAGAGATCTCGCAGTAGGGGGGGGAGGCTAAATGCGCGGTTTCAAAACAGCGGCGCATACGACTCTTTATCGTCGCATTAAGAGCCACCTCATACCCGATTGAGGGGAGTTTTAAATTATCGGCGACGTAGGCCACCGAGGTAGAAAAGTCGGTTCCAACGGTGAAGACACCGTCGAGGCGAAACTTCTTTTGAAACTCCTTCGCCGCTTTTAGCAATCCCTCTTTATCCTTGAGATCGACGAGAGAGAAGTAATCGACTCGTTTTAAACCAGGAGCCTCGGGATTTGCGTCAACAACGAAGGGGATCCACTCGTTTTTATGGGCAATTTCGATCGCAGGAATCTGCATGACTCCCGCTCCCAGTATCATGATTACCTTCATGAGAAATCTCCTCTCTCTTCTCTTTCGTTATCCACCACCTTTTTGCCTCAGTGATGGCACTCTCTATCAACTCGACTCGGTTTGAAATCTTCTGATAACTAACCTCCTCTCTCTCTCTCTTTGGACGCAATACGGGGTGTTTTGGTGCGAAGAGAAGACAGCAGTCGGTGTGGGGTTCTATCGATTTTTCATAGGTTCCAAATTCACGAGCCAACTGGATGATGCTCTGTTTTTCCATCCCACAGAGGGGTCTAAAAACGATACAGTGACTCCGTGCGTTGGTAAAATTTAGATTTCCCACCGTCTGACTCGCCACTTGAGAGAGAGCCTCTCCGCTAATGAGACACTCATTTTCCTCTCGTTCAGCGATAAGAGAGGCGATCTCGACCATCACACCGCGGCTATGCAAGGTTACCGATTTTGGATCGACCGCCTTTTTAATCTCCTGTTGGAGGGGGAGAAACTGGATCTCAATTAGTTCAATTCCCTCGGTATAGGGACTCATCAGTTTTGCCAACTCTCGAACCTTCTCGAGAGCCTCTTCGGAGGTAAAAGGCATCGTGTGAAAGTGGACAGCCTTGATCCGCATCCCCCGCTGTGCCATCATTAAACCAGCCACGGGGGAGTCGATCCCTCCCGAGAGCATGAGAAGACCGCTTCCCGCGCACCCCACAGGGAGACCAGAGACTCCCTTTTCTCCGATACTGTAGAGATAAGCTTTTTCTCGTAGTTCAAGTGAAAAGGCGATGTCTGGCTCTCCCAGATTGACCCGTAAATCGGGAAAGTTTTCTAAAATAACTCCCCCTAGTTGCCTCGAAATTTGTTGACTGTTTAAGGGAAAACTCTTGTCAATTCGGCGAACTTGAAGCCGAAATGTTGAGAAAGACCCCTTCTTTAAATTCGTCTTAACCTCTTCGATGAGAAGAGGGATAATCTCTTCAAAATCCTTGGCACACTCTTGTGTCTTGTAAAAGTGTGTGATGCCAAAAGTCGTTCGCATCGCCTCTTCTACGTCGGAACAAAACTCTTGGCTAACGAGTAAGTAGTACCGCCCGTGGCGAATCTTAATCGTTGCATCGGTGGAACGGACTTTGCGGAGGAGGTTTTGTTTCAATCTCTCTTCAAAGTCTTTTCGATTTCCTTTTTTGAGGATGATCTCTCCTACCTTAATTAAATACAGTTGTTTAGACATTTCACTCACTCTTCTTTTAAAGTTGGTAAGACCCTCAAATATTACGTTTAAAAATACAACTAGGGGCCATCATTTTTTCTTAGAAATTCGGTATTCTACTCCCTTTGCATCAAAAAAATAGTAAAAGAAGGAGTCGTATGAGAGTAGACTCTCTCTTCTAAAATCTCCCATTCATCTTGAGAGTATTCAAACCGAGTATCCCCCTCTGCCTCGTCGTGAATGAGCGTTAGGTGGAGTCTCTCTGAGAGGGGAAGACCCTCTTCGTAAACTCTCGCCCCTCCGCAGATGAAAAGTTCTCTCTCACCTCTTCTCTCACACTCTTCGACCGCCTCTTGAAGAGAACTCACAAGAAGGAGATTTGAAGGGGGAGGGGAGAGTAACTCTCTCTTGCTAGTTAGAACGATGTTCAAACGATCTGCTAGTACTCTTCCCAACGACAAAAACGTCTCTCTTCCCATGAGAACCGCACTGTGTTCTGTCGTTTTGCGAAAGTGGGCGAGATCCTCAGGCAGATGGTAGAGTAATTTCCCTTTTTTTCCAATGTATCCAGCGGTGTTTACCGCCACTATGGAGGAAATTTTTACCATGGAGTTCTCCTAGAGGGTTGAGATTGTGAATTGAACAAGCAATTTTTTCACAGGAGAGGGTATCGGATATCTTAGGGGAGACACCATTTGACAGATGAATCACGAAAGAATCCGTTTTAAGAGAGACAAAAAATGGAGGGGGGGAGGTTCGTCTAGAGGTATCCAAAACCAAAGACTATCTCTAATTTTTTTTTGGGGAGACTCTTTAGAAGATAGATGTAGGAAGATAAAACTGAAAAATCTCATAACGCCAGAGAATCCGAAGTCTAGAGGTTAAAGATTTCTCCTCTCGCTTGGATTCTCAAAAAGATAGCGTTAAAATAACGCGTCCTAAAGGATTCGAACCTTTGACCTACGGCTTAGAAGGCCGTTGCTCTATCCAGCTGAGCTAAGGACGCCAATATAAGATTTAATTTTAGGGTGCCTTTTAGATTCTTTTCGTCGGGATGGCAGGATTCGAACCTGCGATCCCCTGCTCCCAAAGCAGGTGCCCTACCACTGGGCCACATCCCGAAATTAAGAATTTTATCTTAGAAGAAAATGGATCCCCATGTCAAGTAGGAAATCGCCCGTGAAGAGATAAATGATCTCTTAAAGGTATTTAAAATGGTTTTTTGCAAGAATTCTTACTCTTTTATGGCGTGAGTGTCCCTGTGATTTTTGATTGAGATTATGCGAGTGTTATGCGA
>CAZATZ010000002.1:0-4013 GCA_964488175.1 uncultured Spirochaetales bacterium | reverse complement strand
AAAGTGATAAAAAAATAATACGATAAAACCTCACGCTCAAAAATCGATTTTAGAAAAACTTAAGTTAGAATTAAGGGAGGTTTTTTTGCGGTGGCTAACGTATCGACAGCGAAGAGTCGCAGGATTTCTTTTCAGCAAATCAACGTGTCGAGAGAGATTGCCCCCACGCTTTCTCGCTATTTTCCTCGGTGAAAAGAGAGGGTGGAGGTACAAAGAATTCTTTTTTTGTGTATACTTCTTTCCGTTGAATTGTCGAAAAAGAGAGGGATTTTTGATTAACTTTACCCCTCTAGTCCCTCTGGGCTACCGATCAGGAGAAAATTCATGGCTCACCTTGCCACGCAAGCGTATAAAACAACAAAAGTTAAAACAGCAAATCAGAAGACTTTGATTCTTATGCTCTACGATGGAGCGATTACCTCACTTCGATCGGCTCTTGATCTCATGGTAAAGGGGGAGGGTCACTCTCAAGAGACGATTCACAAATATCTTGTTAAATCACAGGATATTATTACAGAGTTGATGACATCTCTTGATATGGAGAAGGGCGGAGAGATCGCCCAGAACCTTTTTAATTTGTACGACTTCTTTTTTAATGAAATTTCTCAAGCCAATATTAAAAAAGAGCCAGGAAACCTAAAAGAGGTTCTCAAATTTTTAGAAGAGCTTAAAGAGGCGTGGGAACAGGTAAAAGAGAGTGAGGTTCCCTCTCAGAGTGGTGATGTTAAAGGAGTTCAAATCTTAACATAAGTTACTGCCATAAGTTATGACATAGCCCTTTTTGCCCCTTATAGTAGGAAGATACCCTCAGGGAAAGGAGTAGAATTTGAATGAATCTCTCCCTTTCACACTTAAAAAGAGGTGATTTTTTTATTTTTATCACCCTCTTTTCTTTTACTCTCATCCTTACCCTTCTTTTTTTTGCTAGACGTGGCGGGGATGAGCCGTCCTTGGCTTACATTCAAACCCCTACCGAAGAGTACTATTTCCCTCTAGACACGCCACTTCTTTTCAGCGTCAACGGAACGATTGGCGTAACCGAACTCGAAATAGAGGGGGGGTCTCTCTCTTTTCTCCGCTCTCCTTGCCGTGACAAACTCTGCATTCAACACGCACCGATTCGCCTAACCCAAGAGTGGAACGCCTGTCTTCCCAACGGTATTTTCGCCAAGATTATCTCTCGCCGTCCTTCTGGAGTCACGAGGGGAGGAATCGATGGAACAACCCGATAATGAGGAAAAGGTTCTCATCATTCTCTCGGCGTTTAGTCTCTTTCTAGCGGCGATTGAGTTCCTCTTTCCTAAACCGATTCCCTTCATGCGTCTTGGGTTAGCCAATATTCCCCTTCTTCTCGCGCTCTCTCTTTTATCTCCCCAAAAATACGCACTTCTCCTTTTTATTAAAGTTCTCGGGCAGGGGCTTGTTAACGGAACTCTTCTCTCCTATCCTTTTTTACTCTCTCTGGCTGGAACCGTGACCAGTGGTACGGTCATGTACCTTCTCTTTACCCTCGCTCCCAATCTTTTTAGTCTCGTCGGGTTGAGTCTTCTCGGATCTTTTTTTAGTAATATCGCCCAATTTACGCTTGTTGTTCTCTTTATCTTTAAATCGTATGCGTGGCCTATTTTGATTCCTCTTCTGTGGATAGGACTCGTGAGTGGTCTTTTTATCGGTCTTCTCTGTGAGCAATTTATTCAAAAATCAACGTGGTATAAAAACCATCTCTGCCTGAAGAGAGAGCGTTTGGAGTGAAGAGACGTCGACGATTCCGTTTTCTCTTAGTTCATCAAAGGCCACACGAACGATTGATACAAGGAGTTCTCTCTTTCCCTCTCTTTTGGCTTCTCCAGACCCCTTTGGCTCTTCTCCTCGCCACTATTTACTGGGCGTGGATTGCGACGTTAAGTGGAAGAAGAATAAATTTTCTCCATTTTTTCTTTTTTGTCCTCTCGGTCGCTCTTTTAAATCTCTATCCTCCCACGGGAAGGGTTCTCTGGGATCCGCCGGGTTTTTTTGTTGTGACCTCTGTTAGTCTGGTGAATGCACTGAATAAATCTTTTCGACTTATCGGAGTTGTCTATCTCTCTCTTGCGTCTGTCTCTCCAGATCTGGAACTTCCTGGAAAAATTGGATTTTATTGGAAATATATTTTCGAGGCTTTAAATCAGATCTTGCAGAAAAAAGAGGGACTAAGCAGAAAAAATTTATTAACTGATATCGATGCGCTTCTTTTGAAACTAGAAGAAACGCTGTGGAATTCTCCCTCTTTTGAAAAGAAAAAAGAGGCCTCCGCCCCCGCTCTCAAAAAATCTATCACCATTGCAATTGTCATTTTTTTTCTTAATTGGCTCATTTTTTTTGTAAATCGAATCGAATCTCTGGTACTTCCCCTCTAAATTCGTTAGAATCGGAAATGTCTTAAACACCTTGGTTTAGACATTTAATTTGGATAATTGAAAATTTTAGAGGGTTTTGTTCTATTTATTAGTTTAAATTGAAGTATTCTTTTTTGGATTTGAGAATATCCACTTTTTTAACAAGGAATTAAAATTAATTAATGCAAGAGTTTCTTGTTGACGATGATCAGTTTAACCAAGGTGGAAAACCTTTTTTCTGTGAAAGAAAAAAATAAGGTGTTCTTTTTTGCCAATTAGGCTACAGTTTTAAGTATGTATTGTATGGTGTCTAGGTAAAAATTCAAGTGTTGAAGGAGTACAAATCAATGAGTTCAAAGAGAAGAGCGGAAAAAACTTTGCTGATGTTCTTCGTCTCTGTTCTGTTTGCTGCATCAGTGTCGGCACAGGGGGCGAATGTTAGTCTAAAGTCGATTGTTGTTGATCCTTTTGATGGTGCCGGAACTGGAACCCATTTTGATGGGTTACCTATTGTGTGGCGTCCAACAGGGAGTTCTTATACCCTAGAGGGATATCCGAGAGAGACCTATGTACCTAATACGTGGCCTTTAGATCTTTTTGGAGCCTACCCCCCTAACGCAGATGAGTTACAGGTCTACGGTGTTCAAGGAAGCTTTCAGCGTCCAGAGATTAACCAAGTCTATCTCACGCCAGGAACGGGAGAGGGAGATAACTGGGAGGCTAAAGAGATTTCGCTTCCAGGGTTTGTTAAGAGCATAGACCTCTGGGTCTGGGGTTCTAACCTCCCTTATACGATTCAAGTGGATCTTCGAGACGCCTATGGAACAGTGACACGTCACTTTTTGTATCGCCCTGGGTTTGAAAATACGCCAGGAACCCTTGACTACTTGGGCTGGCAGGATCTCTACCTGAGTGTAGGTAGTAGTGTCTTTCAGGTGAATGGAACGTCAGGTACAACTCTGACGAGCGATAACCGATTACGAATTGTTAAATTTATCATTACAACGCCCATCGGCGTTCCTGTCAATAATTTCTACTTCTACTTTGATCAGCTTCGAGTTTTGACAGATACAAGATTTGATAAGTTCTATGATGGATATGAGCTTGGAACAATAGACAAGATTGTTGAGGTATGGGGAAGTGATATTCCAGGACAGGACGCTCCGGCAGTTCTTCCTGCAAAGACGGATGCGACAGGGCAACCTACCGCAACGGCAGGTGGTGGGGCGGCTCCAGCAGCACCAGCACAGCCCCCAGCTGGACAGTAGAGAGGTATAGAGAGGTATGGATATGATAGATTTAAAAAGAAGAGTCTTTTTGCTTCAGTTTTGTTTTGTTCTGCTTTTAGGTGTTTCAGCACAAGATGCGGCGGCACCAGCAGCAGCAGCGGCACCAGCCGCAGATCAAGGTCGTACAGGGGGAGAAATGGCTGATTTAAGCCGTTTTGATACGTTCCCTAAGTTGGCTGCTCAGCAGTCGTTGAGAGAGGTTTCCGTCTCTCAGTTTAGTGACCCTGGCTTCTGGTCTGCTCAGATGGGTCGTGATTATGGATTCTTTACGGCACGGCGTTTCCCTGGAGGGCCAGCTCTTGAGAGAGTTCGTCCGTTAGCGTCTCTTGGTGCTGAGGATTCGGATACA
>CAZATZ010000001.1:0-31072 GCA_964488175.1 uncultured Spirochaetales bacterium | reverse complement strand
GCTAATTACTTGAGCTAGTTAATTGTTATCCTTCAGGGGTGTCGCCTCAGTTAAGCATTGAGTCTTTATGAGGTCTTCCCGTTCGTTTGAATCCATCAACTCCCTTATTGTCTCTTTCAAGAGAGGCGGAAGAGTTAGGTCGATAGGATTTTGTTGTATTTCTTTCTTGTTGTAGGGGGGAGAGTCTGTGGAAACAGAGAATCGGTTGAATAAACGAGTTAAGATCGGAAAAGAATTTAAAGAGGTCTTGACGATTCCAAATCTTATTCAAGCACAGTTTGAGTCTTACGAGCGGTTTTTGCAATTTGAGAAGCTTAGAAAAGGGGAACCCTTGTTGCGACAAGGATTAGAAGAGGTTTTTCAAAACACCTTCCCCGTTGAGAACGCAGCCAAGGCGCTGTCCCTAGAGTATGGGGGGTACGCCCTTGATTTTGATTCGATTCGAATGAATGAGGCTCAGTGTAAACGGGCAGGTACTACTTTCTGCGTTCCTCTTAAAGCGGATTTTAACTTGGTCTTTCACGAGACGGGTGAGATTCGTCACCGAAACGTGTATATGGGTGATCTTCCCATGATGACGGATCGAGGAACCTTTATCATCAATGGGGCAGAGAGAGTTGTTGTCTCGCAGATTCACCGCTCTCCAGGAGTTATTTTTGCCTCTGAGAGGGGAAGGCTCTATTCACGGATTATTCCTTATCGAGGCTCTTGGCTTGAGTTTGAAATCGATCAAAAGAAGAGCATTGCGTACGTTAAAATTGATCGAAAGAAGAAGGTGCTTGCCACTCTCTTTCTACGAGCTCTGGGATTAGAGACTCGTGAAAAAATTATTGAGACGTTCTACAAGATGCGGACTGTCTCTGTCTCTAAAAATGATACTGTCAATCAGAAGTGGATCGGTGGTGTCTACGCCAAGACCGTTTTTGTTGAGATCGACGGAAAACAGACGAAGTTGTATCAAGCTGGCGAGAGAGTTCATCTCCACCACTTTGATGAGTTGCACCGAGCTGGTGTTGAGAAAATCTCTTTGATTAATTTTAAAGCTGAAGATTCTCTCCGCTCAGACGCTCTGATTAACTGCTTTGATCGAGAGGTCAGCACCTACAATAGAGATAACGTTGAGCAGGATGAACCGAGTCAAGAAGAGGCGGTTATTCTAGTCCGTGCGACGATCTCTCCTGGAGAGACGGTAAGTCCTGAGCAGGCGACTGAAGATCTGAAGAATATGTTTTTCGGTTCCAATCGGTACGATCTGGGGGCTGTCGGACGTTATAAAATGAACCTAAAGATGGGCTTCGACGAGACGAAGGAGAGTCGTGTTCTCGACGTAGAAGATATCGTGGCAACGCTTCGTTACTTCTTGCGAGTCTATACGGGCGACGCAAAAGTCGACGATATCGATCACCTAGGGAATCGTCGTATTCGGTCTGTGGGTGAACTCCTACAGAACCAGCTAAAGACCGCCTTCGCTCGGTTGGATAGAATCGCTAGAGATAGAATGACGATGAAAGAGAGCGAGGATCTGAAACCTCAAGACCTACTCTCGATTAAGCCTATCATCGCTTCGGTCAAAGAGTTTTTTGGCTCGAGTCAGCTGTCGCAGTTTATGGATCAGATCAACCCTCTCGCCGAATTAACGCACAAGAGGCGTCTAAGTGCGCTGGGAATCGGAGGGCTTTCCCGTGATAGAGCGGGATTTGAAGTCCGAGACGTTCACTACTCTCACTACGGTCGGATGTGTCCGATTGAGACTCCCGAGGGGCCGAATATCGGTCTAATTGTCTCTCTTTCTAACTACGCAAAAATTAATGAATTTGGCTTCTTAGAGACGCCGTATCGGCGAGTTGAAGGAAAGGGTGTTACCGATCAAATCGACTATCTTTCTGCGTTAGAGGAAGACAAGTACACGATCGCACAAGCGAGTGCTCCTATCGATGAGAATGGGAATTTCATTAACGATACGGTAGCGGTACGGCGATCTGGTGACTACTTCGCCATAGAGGTCGATCAGATCGACTACATGGACGTCTCTCCTCGACAGCTTATTTCAACCGCAACCTCACTCATTCCCTTCTTGGAACACGATGACGCCAACCGAGCGCTCATGGGGTGTAATATGCAGCGACAAGCGGTTCCTCTCCTCTTTCCACAGGCTCCCATTGTAGGAACGGGGCTTGAGACGAGAGTTGCGTACGATACGGGAGTTGTGGCGAAGGCACCCGTCTCTGGTTCTGTTAGCTCGGTTACCTCCGATTGTGTCGAGATTCTCGACGAGTCGGGAGAGACGCATATCGCTCCTCTGGTCAAGTATCAGCGGACAAACCAAGACACCTGCTTCAATCAAGTTCCCGTTGTTCGTGTCTCAGATACGGTCTCTAAAGGGGATGTGATCGCCGACGGCCCTTCGACACAGGGGGGAGAGCTTGCGTTAGGAAAAAATCTTCTTGTTGGATTCGTTCCTTGGAACGGGTATAACTTTGAGGACGCAGTTCTTATCTCAGAGAGAGTCGTACGCGACGACTATTACACCTCGATTCACATTAAAGAGTTTGTTTTAGAGGCACGTGATACGAAGCTGGGAGTCGAAAAAATAACCCGCGACGTTCCCAATGTCGGAGAAAAAGAGCTTGAGAATCTCGACGAGGATGGAATCATCTGTGTAGGAGCCAAGGTCTCTTCGGGAACCATCTTAGTAGGAAAAACAACTCCTCGTTCTGAAACAGAGACGACTCCCGAGTTTAAACTCTTGAACTCTATCTTCGGTGCCAAGGTTAAGGATGTCAGAGACTCCTCTCTACGAGTTCCCCACGGAATTGAAGGAACGGTTATCGATATTCAACGGTTACAGAGGGGTGGTGGTTCGACCGAATTAAGCCCCGGCGTCGAGGAGGAGATTAAGGTCTATGTCGCCTCCAAGCGAAAACTGAAAGAGGGAGATAAGATGGCGGGGCGTCACGGTAACAAGGGTGTTATCGCTAAGATTCTCCCCGAAGAGGATATGCCTTTTCTCGAAGACGGAACCCCGCTGGATGTCTGCTTGAACCCTCTTGGTGTTCCATCTCGAATGAATATCGGACAGCTACTCGAGACGATGCTCGGTATGGCGGGGGCGAAATTAAACCATTTATACAAAACAGAGGTCTTCCAATCCGCTTCGATCGCTGAGATTGAAAAAGAGTTGGAGGAGGCCGGAATCGATAAGAGTTCGAAACAGCCTCTCTATGACGGCTTGACAGGGGAGAAATTCCAGAACAACGTCATGGTCGGATACATGTACTACCTGAAACTTCACCACCTTGCAGACGATAAGATGCACGCTCGATCGACGGGGCCTTACTCGCTGGTAACCCAGCAACCCTTGGGGGGAAAGGCTCAATTTGGAGGCCAGCGGTTTGGAGAGATGGAGGTCTGGGCGTTAGAGGCGTACGGAGCGGCGAATACACTTCAGGAGTTGATGACCTTCAAGTCGGATGATATGACGGGTCGCTCAAAAATTTATGAGGCGATTGTGAAGGGAACGCAGATGGAGAGTGCGGGAACCCCCGAGTCGTTTAACGTCTTGATTCAAGAGTTGAGAGGATTAGGACTCGATGTACAGATATTTGATGCTAAGGGAGAACAGCTTGCGTTAACTGAACGAGATAGCGAGATTTTACAGAAGCAGGAGAGTCAGTTTTAAGAGCATTTCTAAGTATTTTAGAGGTGCCTTGTTTGAAGTACCTGCAAAAAGAGAGTGTTTTAGACCTTTTTAGAAAAGACGGGGTAGTGGATGAACGACATTAAAAATTTTGATAGTCTCATGATTAAGTTGGCGTCACAAGAGCAGATCAAAGAGTGGTCATACGGTGAGGTTAATAAGCCAGAAACGATCAATTACCGAACGTTGCGTCCCGAAAAAGAGGGACTCTTCTGCGAGAAAATCTTTGGAACAACGAAAGAGTGGGAGTGCTTTTGCGGAAAGTTCAAGTCGATTCGGTACAAGGGCGTTGTCTGCGATCGTTGTGGTGTCGAGGTAACCCATTTTAAAGTTCGGCGAGAACGAATGGGGCATATCAAGTTAGCGACCCCCGTCTCACACATCTGGTTCTACCGCTCGGTTCCTTCGAGAATGGGGCTTTTGCTCGATCTCTCGGTCTCAACGCTACGATCGGTTCTCTACTACGAGAAGTTTATCGTGGTTGAGCCTGGAGGCACCGATCTAAAGAAGCTAGATCTCTTAACCGAAGAGGAGTATGTCGAGGCGAGAGAGCGATACGAATCAAACTTTGTCGCCGAGATCGGCGCCGAGGCGATTAAAATTTTACTAAGACAGATAGACCTCGATCTTCTGGCCTCTGAGTTGCGTCAAAGAATGATCGAGAAGCGTAGTAGCGATAAAAAATTGCTCAAGCGAGTTGAAATTGTTGAACATTTTAGAAAATCGGCGAGTCGTCCCGAGTGGATGGTGATGGATGTGATTCCCGTCATTCCTCCCGATCTGCGTCCGATGGTTCAGTTGGACGGGGGAAGATTTGCGACCTCCGATCTTAACGATCTCTATCGCCGAGTCATCAACCGAAATAACCGACTCTTCCGCATGCAAAAATTGAACGCCCCCGATATTATCATCCGTAATGAAAAGCGGATGTTGCAGGAAGCGGTCGACGCACTCTTCGATAATTCAAAGAAAAAGAAGGTCGTTAAAGGATCTTCAAATCGACCTTTAAAATCACTCTCCGATTTTTTGAAGGGAAAACAGGGACGATTCCGACAGAACCTTTTGGGAAAACGGGTCGATTATTCGGGACGTTCGGTCGTTGTTGTCGGCCCCTCCCTCAAGTTGCACCAGTGTGGTCTGCCCTCTCGAATGGCGTTGGAACTCTATAAACCATTTATTATGCGATCTCTCATTGAGAATGAGATCGCTTCCAATATTAAGCGAGCGAAGACGATTGTTGAGAATGAAGAGACCGCAGTTTGGGAAATCCTTGAGATGATAGTAAGGGAGCATCCCATACTACTTAACAGGGCTCCGACGCTGCACCGGTTGAGTGTTCAAGCGTTTGAGCCGGTCTTGATCGATGGAAAAGCGATTCGTCTCCACCCCCTCGTCTGTCACGCTTTCAATGCGGACTTTGACGGAGACCAGATGGCGGTTCACGTCCCTCTGACAGAGGCCGCTCAGATGGAGTGTTGGACACTGATGTTGTCCTCGCGTAATCTTTTTAACCCTGCGAACGGACAACCGGTCGTCTTTCCTTCACAGGACATGGTTTTAGGCCTCTACTCTCTTACATCGATTCGCAAAGGGGCGAAGGGAGAGAACTCTCTCTTCTCCGATTTTGATGAGGCGGTTATGGCGGCGGAGACGAAGAGCGTCTCCGATCAAGCTCTCGTTCGAGTCATCCAAGAGGACAACACCGTTCTTGAGACCACGCCCGGTCGAATTAAGTTAAATCTTGATTTGAATGAGGGGGTCGAGTTTGTCAACGAGGTTCTCTCTGAAAAGGCGATTCGTAACTTAATCGATCGAACCTTTACCGCCAAAGGAGCGGGAGTCGTCGTTGAGTTGTTAAACAATTTGAAGAATGTCGGATTTCGTTATGCGACGACCTTTGGTTGCTCCATCGGTGTCGATGACATGATGATTCCTGACGAAAAAACAGATCTGATTCAGACGGCGAATGAAGAGGTTCAAAAGATTAAAGAGCAACAAGAGACTGGAATTATTACCTCAGAAGAGAAGCATAACAAGATCGTCGAGGTCTGGTCCGACACCAATGAGAGATTAACCGATACGATGATGCAATCTCTTCAGAAGGATAAGGAAGGGTTTAACAACGTCTACATGATGGCTGATTCGGGGGCTCGTGGTTCTCGTAACCAGATACGCCAACTCGCAGGAATGCGTGGATTAATGGCTAAGCCTTCGGGAGATATTATCGAACTCCCTATCCGCTCAAACTTTAAAGAGGGACTCTCGGTTATTGAATTCTTTATCTCAACGAACGGAGCGAGAAAGGGTTTGGCCGATACGGCTCTTAAAACCGCGGATGCGGGGTATTTAACGAGGCGATTGGCCGATATCGCTCAAGACGTTGTTATTAACGAGAATGATTGCGGAACGATTAACGGAATCCATATCACCGCCTTAAAAGACGGCGAGGAGATCGTCGAGTCTCTTAGTGATCGAATTCGAGGTGCTTTCACTCTCGAGCGAATTAAACACCCTATTACCAAAGAACTCGTTCTAGATTTAAACGAAGAGATTACCGATGAGGTGGCGAGTGAGTTAGAGCACCTAGGAGTTGAAGGTGTTACCGTCAGAACGGTTTTTACCTGTGAAGCGAAACACGGAGTCTGTCAGAAGTGTTACGGACGAAACTTAGCGAGCAGAAAAACGGTCGATATCGGAGAGGCGGTAGGAATTATCGCAGCACAATCGATTGGACAACCGGGAACCCAGTTAACGATGAGAACCTTCCACGTCGGAGGAACGGCGAGTACGTCATCCGAGGGAAATAGTCTCTTTATGAAGATGCCGATCGTCATTACCGAGATTGTGGGAACGACGATTATAAAGGGTGAAAATCCTCTCTTTACGAGAAAAGGATACCTCAAGTACAACCGTGTCATCGGCGAGTTCCGTCTCTCTAAGGGAGAAGAGATCTCGTTAGTCAATGGTGATCGAGTTGCTAAAAATGAAGTTCTCTACGTAACGACGAAGGGCGAGGAGATTAAGGCACAAGAGGCGGGTTTTATCCGAATTCAGAGAAAAAACCGTTTCCTCTTAGTCGGTCAAGAGCAGCGTATCGAGATGCGAACAGGATCAGCCTTAGAGGTCGCTTTAAATACCGTTATCTTACCAGAGCAGACGATCGCAACCTACGATCCCTATAGTGAGCCGATTATCGCAGAGGTCGAGGGAAAGGTTGTCTTTGCCGACATGATTCCTGAGAGTAGTATTACCTCAGAGATAAACTCTCATACGGGACAGATAGAGGTTCGTGTCACCACAAATACCTCCGATACGCTAGAGCCGAGACTGCTGGTTCGTAAAGGTAAGAAGGAGGAGTGTTACTATCTCCCCGTCAATGCGATCGTTGCCGTCCAAGAAGGGGCAACGGTTGAGGCTGGAGCCGTTTTGGCACGAATCCCTAAAAGTACGGCAAAGACGCAGGATATTACGGGAGGACTACCACGAGTCGTTGAACTTTTTGAAGCGAGACGACCTAGCGTAATCGCTATTCTTGCTCAGGTCTCTGGCGTCGTTCACTTTGCGGGAAGAAATAAGGGAAATAGAGTTCTTGAAATAGAGGACTCTTTTGGAAATCGCTTTAAACACCTTGTTCCTCTTGGACGCTACCTTCTGGCACGAGATGGTGATAACGTTGAATACGGTGAACCTCTCTGTGACGGACAGATGGATCCCCATCAAATCCTAACGATTAAAGGAGAGAACGAGCTTCAGCGATTCCTCTTGGACGAGGTTCAAGAGGTCTACCGAATGCAAGGAGTTGAGGTCAACGATAAACACATCGGGGTGATTATTCGCCAGATGATGAGAAAGGTTGAGATCCTCGAAGTTGGCGATACTAGTTTTATTTACGAGCAAGTCATTGACAAGTATAATTTTTTTGAGGAAAATAGACGAGTCATGGAGGCTGGAGGTCAGCCCGCAATTGCGAAACCTCTTTTACAGAGTATAACAAGAGCCTCTTTGAGTATTGATTCGTGGATCTCTGCTGCTTCTTTTCAAGAAACAACGAAAGTTCTCACTAACGCCTCGATCGCTGGAAAGGTTGACCAGCTACGAGGACTTAAAGAGAATGTCATTATCGGTCACATTATCCCAGCTGGAACGGGAATCGTGCAGTATAGCGGCGTGACGGTAGAGGATTCTCGAGAAAAAGAGAATAAAGAGGTTTCACTCGAAGAAGAGAGTGATTCGGTTGAAGAAAATACGCCACTCTCTTCTTAGGTTTTAGAGTGGCGGAGATGAAATTTTTTAGCAAAAAGACCTCGTTGTAAGGATAAGAGGAAGTATTTTTCTAGTTTCAGAAGGAAGGATATCGTTCCCCTCCGCCGTGCGGCGAGTTTTCTCAGAGAAAATGCTTTTTCTTCCATTTTTTGTCTTGATATGAGGTGGTGATTTCGGTAGAGTAGTCGAATGCCTCAACGAGTACCTAGTTACTTATTTTGTAAGGAAGGAGTTTACTACATATATGCCAACGATAAATCAATTGGTGAGAAAAGGGCGGAAGAAAATTGTTAGTAAAACAAAGTCTCCTGCGTTACAGTCTTGTCCACAAAAAAGAGGGGTCTGTACTCAAGTAAAGACGGCGACTCCAAAGAAGCCAAACTCGGCACTGCGAAAGGTTGCTCGGGTACGATTAAGTAATGGAATTGAGGTAACGGCTTATATTCCTGGAGTTGGGCATAATCTACAGGAGCACTCCATTGTGGCGGTGCGTGGCGGTCGAGTTAAAGACCTTCCTGGAGTTCGTTATCACATCGTTCGTGGAACCCGTGATAGTCTGGGTGTTAGCGATCGAAGACGTGGCCGGTCGAAATACGGTGCCAAGAAGCCAAAGGCGTAGAGGTCTTAAGATATATGTCAAGAAGAAGAACAGCACAGAAGAGAGAGCCTGTCAAGGATCCTCGGTTTGGAAGTCAATTAGTAGGTGGTTTTGTCGCCTGCATGATGCGAGACGGCAAGAAGTCTGTTGGTTTGGGTGTTTTTTATGGTGCCATGGATATGGTGGCTAAGAAGACAAACGACGATCCGTTAAAGGTTTTTACCAAAGCGATAGAGAATGTGAAGCCACAAGTCGAAGTAAAGTCGAGACGCGTTGGTGGTTCGACTTATCAGGTTCCCATTGAGGTTCCTTCGGCTCGAAGTCAAGCTCTTGCGATGCGGTGGTTGATTAGCAGTGCGAGAACACGTAGTGGTCGAAGCATGAAAGAGAAGTTGGGTGCCGAACTTCTCGACGCCTTTAATCAAGGTGGGGCAGCGGTCAAGAAAAAAGAAGAAGTTCATCGAATGGCGGAAGCGAATAAAGCTTTCTCGCATTTTCGGTGGTAAGTTAATTAGAAGTTTGTAGTATAAGAGGTCGGATTCGTTTTGTATTCCGATGCTCCCCCTCTAGGTTTCGAAAGGGGATTCTTATTTTGTATATAGAGAAGGCGATTGCTTTTTATTCTTTCGGAGGATAGTGAGATGGCAAAAGAAAAATTTGTAAGAGGGGAACGGGAGCACTTAAACGTAGGGACGATTGGTCACGTCGATCATGGTAAGACGACATTGACTGCCGCTATTTCAGCGTATTGTGCTGTAAAGAGTGGTGGCGTCGCAATGAAGTACGACGATATTGATAACGCCCCCGAAGAGCGACAGCGAGGAATTACGATTAATACTCGCCACATTGAATATGAAACAGAGAAGCGTCACTACGCTCACGTCGACTGTCCTGGTCACGCCGATTATATTAAGAATATGATCACGGGAGCCGCTCAAATGGATGGTGCGATTCTTTTGGTTGCAGCCGATAGTGGTCCTGAGCCTCAGACGACAGAGCACATTCTCCTTGCAAAGCAGGTTGGGATTGAAAAGCTCATTGTCTTTATGAATAAGATGGACTTAGCGGATCCTGAGCTGGTTGAGTTGGTTGAACTTGAGGTTGCTGAGCGTCTTGAGAAGTACGGATTTGACGCAGATACACCAATCATTAAGGGTTCTGCCTTTAAAGCGATGAGCGACTTGACGGATCCAGAGGCGACGGCTTGTATTGACGAGCTATTGAATACGATGGATTCCTACTTTCCTATGCCTGTTCGGGCGATCGATAAAGACTTCCAGATGCCTGTTGAGGATATTTTCTCCATTAGTGGTCGTGGAACGGTTGTTACGGGAAGGATTGAGCAGGGAGTTGTCAACGTCGGTGATAACGTCGAGATTGTGGGAATCCGCGATACTCAAAAAACGGTTGTTACTGGGGTTGAGATGTTTAATAAAGAACTCGATCAGGGAATGGCTGGAGATAACGCTGGACTTCTCCTGCGTGGAATAGATAAAGACGCTGTTGAAAGAGGGCAGGTCTTAGCAAAGCCTGGTTCAATTACCCCTCATGCGAAGTTTAAAGCAAGAATATACTGTCTAACAAAAGACGAAGGTGGTCGTAGCAATCCATTTTTTAGTGGATATCGTCCTCAGTTCTATTTTACGACGACGGATATCACGGGAACGGTTGTCCTTCCTGCGGATAAGCAGATGGTAATGCCTGGTGATAATACAGAGCTTGAGATCGAATTGATTCACCCAATTGCGATGTTCCAAGGTTTAAGTTTTGCTATCCGTGAGGGTGGAAGAACGGTTGCCAGTGGGCAGGTACTTGAGATTATTGAATAGAAATCTATAAGGGGAGCGGTTCCTAGGAATATTTTTGAGGTTCCCCTGCACAAAGAGGTCTTTGAGAATGGGAGGCGAATGGGTCTCTCATTTTTTCCCTGTGTGTTTGTTCTTAAAATTTGGTTTATAAAATTGAGTACTGGAGTTTGTATGGAAAGAGTTAGGATTAAACTGAAGAGTTTTGATATTGCTCTCATTGATCAGAGTGCAAGCTCGATTGTTAGCACGGTTGAAAAGGAGGGAGTTCAGGTCTCCGGTCCGATTCCTTTACCTACGACGATCAGTAAGTATACTGTCAACCGCTCGACTTTTGTCAACAAAGAGTCGAGAGAGCAATTTGAGATGCGCACACATCGAAGACTTATCGACATTGTAAATCCTGTTCCCTCTGTTATGGGAGCTCTGATGAAGCTAGAACTTCCGGCAGGGGTCTACGTCGAAATACGACAATAAAACAGGGGTAATTTTAATGCTTGGTTTGATTGGAAAAAAAGAGGGAATGACTCAGATTTTTGATGAGGCTGGAGATGTTGTCCCTGTGACGGTTGTCTCTGTCCCGTTAAATGTTGTTCTCGGTCTAAAGACGAATGAAAAAGATGGGTATTCAGCCGCCGTCATCGGCTCGGGAGAGAGAAAAGAGAAGACCGTCTCAAAGGCAGAATTCGCTCTTTCCCAGAAGGCTGGATTAGAAAAACCCGTTAGAGCTATTTGGGAGATGCGAGAGTTTGGTAAAGAGGTTAAGGTAGGCGATAAACTCGGAGTCGAGTTGTTGGAATCCTTTCTATTTATCGACGCTGTAGCAACTTCTAAAGGAAAGGGGTTTCAAGGGGTTATGAAACGACATAACTTCCATGGAGGCCCAGCTGGACACGGTTCAAAATTTCATAGAGAGGCTGGTGGTACAGGAATGGCGACTTGGCCTGGGCGAACGCATAAAGGGACTAAGACCGCTGGACGAATGGGTGGGGCAAGAGTTACCGTGCAAAACCTTGAGTTAGTGCGAGTCGACAAAGAAAATCAAATACTTCTTATTAAAGGAGCGGTTCCTGGACGAAGAGGAGCAACTGTCTTGATTCGTAGTGCGAAAAAGGCTTAAGGATAGAGTTGCAATTTGACCGTGAACAGAGGGACTAAGGTAGGGTAATGGAGAAAAAGGTATATAGTAGCGACGGAAAAGACGCTGGTCAAATTTCGTTAAAAGATGATGTTTTTGGTGTAAAGATAAGTCAAGGTGCGATTTACGAAGCAATCAAAAGCGAGTTGGCTAACCTGAGACAGGGGACAGCGCAGACAAAGAACCGCTCTGCTGTTCGAGGAAGTAATCGCAAGCCGTGGCGCCAAAAGGGAACGGGAAACGCTCGAGTTGGAGATAAAGCTTCTCCTATCTGGCGATCAGGAGGGGTTGTTTTTGGTCCCCAAAATCGAGATTATGGATACTCGATCCCTAAAAAATTAAAGAGATTGGCCTTTCGTTCAACTTTGACGTTAAAGGCTCAAGATGATGAGAAGTTTAAAGTTATTAAAGAGATTTCAGTAGAGTCTGGAAAGACAAAAGAGTTGGCAAAGATGTTAGACGGATTGGGCATCTCTTCAAAGAGGGGCGTTCTTATCTATTCGGAGAATGACTCTCTCTTAAAACGAGCGGGAAGTAATATTCCAAACTTAACTCTACTTAGTAGTGATAGGTTACGGGTTCACGATCTTTTTTACTGTGAAACATTATTTGTCTTACAGTCCGCCGCAGAAAGATTGAATCAATTATATGGAACGGAAGCATGAATCAATACGATATTATCTTAAGACCGGTCTTGTCGGAGAAAAGTACTTTTTTGCGTGAAGGCGAGAAAAAGCAGTATACTTTTGAGGTCTCAAAAAGAGCGACAAAGATTGACATCCTTCGAGCTGTTGAAGCGATTTATTCGGTGGCTCCAGAGTCGTGCAGAATCATCAATGTAAGAGGGAAAAAAAAGAGCAACCGTCCTATTTCCCGTAAGAATTTTCGACGTGGGCATGGGACGACCCGTTCTTGGAAAAAAGCGATAGTCTCTCTCCCCAAAGGTGAACGGATTGAGCGATTTGAGGGAGTGTAGAGGCAGAGGTTTATGGCAATAAAGAAATTTAAACCAACTACCCCAACGTTACGGTTTACTCAGCTCCTTCATAGTGATGAGATAACACGTAAGAGTTCGGAAAAATCCCTTACAAAGGGAAGTGGAGCGAAGGCAGGTCGATCGAGAGGACGTATTAGTGTACGTCGTCGGGGTGGGGGTGCTAAGCGTAAGTATCGAAAAATTGATTTTCGACGGGACAAATATGGGATTCCAGGTGTGGTCGCTCAGGTTGAGTACGATCCGAACCGAGGTGCCAATATTGCCCTGATCCACTATAAAGATGGAGAGAAGCGTTATATTCTCTCGCCCAAGGGTTTAGTCGTAGGAAATTCCATTATTAGTGGAACTGAAAGAGTTGCTATCTCTTTAGGAAATGCGATGCCACTGGGAGAAATTCCTCTAGGACGAATTGTTCATAACGTTGAATTGAGACCGGGACGAGGTGGACAACTGGTACGTGGTGCAGGCGGAGGAGCTCAGCTAGTGGCGATCGAAGATCGTTATGCGACACTTCTACTACCTTCGGGCGAGAGTCGAATGATTCACACCTCTTGTATGGCAACGATTGGTACGGTTGGAAATGAAGAGAAGATGAACGTCTCTTTAGGAAAGGCTGGTCGTGCTCGCTGGATGCGACGTCGTCCAAAAGTGCGGGGAGTTGTCATGAATCCCGTTGATCACCCACATGGTGGAGGAGAAGGAAAGACTTCTGGAGGGCGTCATCCCGTCTCTCCTTGGGGTGTTCCTACCAAGGGATATAAGACAAGAAATCCCAAGAAACCGTCTGAAAAGTTTATTGTGGCACGAAAAAAGAGAGGGCGATAATATATGGCAAGATCGCTAAAAAAGGGACCTTTTATTGAAAAGAGCCTTTATAAAAAGATAAGAATAGCAGCAGAAAAGGGGGAGAAGAGGCCTATCAAGACCTATTCTCGAGCCTCTACCATTGTTCCTGCAATGGTTGGTTCAACTCTTTCTGTCTATAATGGAAAGACATTTGTTCCCATTTTCATTACTGAAAATTTAGTTGGACATAAACTGGGAGAGTTCTCTCCGACCAGACTGTTCCGAGGACATACGAAATCGGATAAAAAGGGAAGTAGGTAGGGCGAAGTAGATGTCAAAAAAGAAAAAAGATCCGACCTTTTGGAAGAGTGGCTATAGAGCATCGGCCATGTACCAACCGATGGCGGCGAGTAAGATACGTCCGATTGCTGATAAGATACGAGGTGAGAAGTGCGTAAGTGCTCTCTCTCGATTGACGGCGATGCCAAACAAGGGAGCAAAACTTTTAAAAAAGGTTTTGTTGTCAGCGATGGCAAATGCACAGGATCGAGATGCAAATATCGACGAAGAGAGTCTCTATGTTGAAGCAGTGATGATCAATGAAGGGGCGAGACAGAAAAAGATTTGGCGTCGAGGTCGAGGTCGTGCAGATATTCAACAGAAGAGATCGGCACACTTGTATGTTAAAGTCGAAGAGTCGAAATCAGAGTCAAAGTCGCTGTAGAGGGGTTGTAGATGGGACAAAAGGTAAATCCGTACGCTTTTCGGCTGGGAGTAAATAAAACTTGGAAGTCTCAATGGTATGTACATCCAAGAGAGTTTGCGTCTGTCCTCCACGAAGATATTTTACTTCGTAAAGAGGTGTTTGGTGATGAAGAGGCCTCTCGAGGAGATATCAGCGAGATCGAGATAGTTAGACAACCTCAGCGTGTTACCGTTTTTATTAAAGCGGGGCGACCTGGAGTGATTATCGGCTCTAAAGGGGCATCGATTGAGCGTTTGAACAAAAAATTACAGAAATTAACGTCAAAAAAACTTCAGGTTAAGGTCCGTGAGATTAAGAGACCTGAGTTGGATAGCAAGGTCATTGGACTCTCTATTGCTAGACAGTTAGAGGGACGATCTCCTTTTAAACGTGTTTTAAAGATGTCTGTCTCTTCTGCAATGAAAGCGGGAGCGAAGGGAATTAAGATACAAATTTCTGGACGTCTTGGTGGTGCTGAGATGGCTAGGCGTGTTGAGTTAAAAGAGGGTAGAATTCCTCTTCAGACGTTGCGAGCCGATATCGATTACTCTCTGAGTGAGGCGAAGACTATTTACGGTGTTATCGGTATTAAAGTTTGGGTTTGTAACGGTGAAATTCTAGGGGATGAAAAGCCTAGTGACGCTGGTGCGGTCATTAAAACAAAGAAAAACGAAGGTTAGCCAGAAATTAACCCAGAAATGAATAGAGAAGCGAAGAGGGATATCTAGATGTTGATGCCGAAGCGAGTAAAGTACAGGAAGCCTCAACGAGGACGAATGTTTGGAGGAAAAGCGAGTTCAGGGAATAAGGTCGCATTTGGAGATTTTGCCCTTGTCTCTCTTGGAAACGCTTGGATTCGTTCTCGACAGATAGAGGCTGCTCGTATCGCTATGACAAGGCGGATTAAACGTGGTGGAAAGGTTTGGATTCGTATTTTTCCCCACACGCCCTTTACGAAAAAGCCGGCAGAGGTTCGGATGGGAAAAGGAAAGGGAAATGTCGAATTCTGGGTTGCTCAGGTAAAACCAGGGACTGTCATGTTTGAAATGGCGGGTGTTGATGAAGCCCTTGCACGGGAGGCGATGGAGTTGGCGGGTGCAAAACTTCCTATAAAAACCCGATTTGTTACAAAATTTACAATGGAGTAAAAAGGGATGTTAAAAGAGTTACGCTCTTTGAGTTCTGGCGAGCTTAAGGATAAAAAGATTGAACTTGAGAAGCGACAACACGATTTACGCTTCGATTCGGTAATGGGACATGTCGTAAATGTCCGTGAATTCAAGGGAATACGCAGGGGCATTGCTCGAATCAATACTCTTTTGCGAGAGTATGAACTTGACTCGAACCGAGATAAAGGGTAGGGGATTTTATTGATGATTGACACTGTCAAAAAGACAAATAAAAAAGAGTTTACAGGGTTAGTGACGAGTGAGAAGATGGATAAGACCGTTGTCGTTCAAATTGAGACAAAGAGGCTTCATCCTTTATACAAAAAATACGTCACGCGAACAAAGAAGTATAAGGCTCATGACCCCGAAAACAGCGCACACTTAGGTGATACTGTCAGAATTCGTGAATGTCGTCCTGTTAGCAAGGAAAAAAAGTGGATGTTAATTGACATTCTCGAGAAGGCGAGGTAGTTGGCATGATACAAGATAATACTTACTTAAATGTAGCAGACAACTCCGGTGCCAAGGTCGTTCAGTGTATCAAGGTACTGGGTGGAACGAGACGTCGAGTCGCCTCCGTCGGAGATATTATCGTCGTTGCGATTAAAGAGGTCGTTCCTAACGGGCCAATTAAGAAGGGTGATGTCCGACGTGCTGTCATTGTTCGAGTCCGTAAAGAGTATCGAAGAAGTGATGGTTCTTATATTCGGTTTGATGACAACGCTTGTGTTATCCTTGATGCGAAACACGAACCCGTCGGGAAACGCGTTTTTGGTCCCGTTGCACGAGAATTGAGAGAGGTCAACTTCATGAAAGTTGTCTCTTTAGCTCCGGAGGTTTTGTAGAGATGAAACCAAAGATTGTAACAAAATTAAAGAAAGGCGATTTAGTTGAAATTATCGCTGGAGGAGAGAAAGGAAGGTCGGGACGAATCTTGCGATTTGATCCGATTAAATCCAGAGTCTACATCGAAGGGTGTAATCTTGTCAAAAAAACAAAGAAAAGACGCTCGGAGAGTGAAGAGAGTGAGATTATAGAGATCGAGGCTCCGATTCATATTTCCAATGTTATGTACCTTTCAGAGAAAGGAAAAAGCCGGTTGGGAATCAAGGTCGACGGGAAAAACAAGAGCCGCGTTGCGAAAAATTTTGGGGAAGTAATTGATGGCTAAAAAAAAGGATGATTCACCGAGGCTAAAGAAGTCTTATTATGAGAAAGTCGTTCCTGCCTTAAGGAAGGAGTTCTCTTACACTAGTCTCATGCAAGTACCAAAGATTGAAAAAATTGTGGTAAGTATGGGAGTCGGTGATGCTTCTAAAGATAAAAAATTATTAGAGTCGGCGGTGGAAGAGCTGAGTATTATCACTGGGCAGAAACCGATTCGAAACGCTGCGAAAAGATCAATTTCCAATTTTAAGATACGAGAGGGAATGTTGATCGGGACTAGTGTTACTCTTCGTGGTGATAGAATGTACGAATTTTTGGATCGACTTGTGGCGATTGCCCTCCCTCGAGTAAAAGACTTTAGGGGTGTCAAACGAAAATCGTTTGACGGAAATGGTAATTACTCTTTAGGAATAAAGGAACAGATCGTCTTCCCTGAGATTCGTTACGATAAGATTGCACAGGTAAGAGGTTTGAATATTGCCTTTTCAACGACGGCAAAGAATAATGAAGAAGCTTTCTCTCTCCTTTCTGGATTGGGAATGCCTTTTGAGCGGGTATAGGAACTTTTAGTATGGCGAAAAAATCGTTGATCGTGAAGGCTCAAAGAGAGCCGAAATATCCAACCAGAAAAGTGAACCGCTGTCGTTGTTGCGGACGTCCACGTGGATATATGCGAAAATTTCAATTGTGCCGTATCTGTTTTAGGGAGTTGGCATCGAAGGGCTATATTCCTGGAATAACAAAATCGAGTTGGTAGAAGGAAGAGGTATTTCATGAGTGTTTCTGATCCCGTTGCGGATATGTTAACAAAAATTCGTAATGCAAATCGGGCAAAGTTGCAAACTGTTTCTATCAAACCTGTCTCAAAAATGAAGAAACGAATCGTTGAGATCTTGGTAGAAGAGGGATATGTAGAGCGGTTTGAGGTACAAAAAAGTGGAAATTTCGATGAAATTCTTCTCTTTTTAAAGTACGACAAAGGTGAGCAGGCGGTTTTGCACGATTTACAGTCGATCTCAACCCCAGGAAGACGGTTTTACACTGGTTGTGCCGAGATGCCTCGCATCTTAAATGGTTTAGGAACGTTAATTGTTTCGACCTCGCAGGGTGTGATGACAGGAAGAAAAGCCAAAGGCCTAAGTGTTGGTGGCGAGCTCATTTGTAAAATTTGGTAGGAGATAGAGATGTCTAGAGTAGGAAAAGTTCCCATTATACTTCCCAAAGGCGTTTCTGTTGATATTAAAAGTGATATCGTTGCGGTTAAAGGGCCAAAGGGTGAGTTAACCCAAGAGTATAAACCTAAAGTAGAATTTTTGCTTGAGGGTGAGAATTTAGTCGTTAAACGATTAGATGACGCCAAAGAGACAAGAGCGATGCACGGATTGTATCGTAGTTTACTGAATAATATGGTGATTGGAGTTAGTGATGGCTTCAAAAAAACTTTAGAGATCAATGGAGTTGGATATCGCGCAGAGCCAAAAGGGAGTAATCTACTCTTTAACTTAGGGTATTCGACACAGATTGAGTATGAACCCCCTCAAGGGATAACCTTAGCTGTTGAAGGCAAGGGGGGAACGGTTGTTGTGGTAAGCGGAATCGACAAACAAAAAGTCGGTTTATGTGCTAGTGAAATTGTTTCACTACGCCCGCCAGAACCGTATAAAGGCAAGGGGATCAAGTATGCCGATCAACAGATCCGACGCAAGGTAGGAAAAGCTGGCCTAAAATAGAGGGGCGTTAAATGAATCGTTTAGAGAGAAAAAAAAGAACTCGCAAGCAGAGAAAGATGCACATAAGAAAGCGTCTCTCTGGAACAGAGAGTATTCCGCGATTGACCATTTATAAGAGTAATCGAAATCTGATCGCTCAAGTAATTGATGATGTAGAACAGAAGACTCTTCTTTCGGTTTCAACATACGAGAAAGAATTTCGATCTTTAGGCAAAGGGCTGAGCGCAGGCGAGGCGATGGGAAAAGAGATAGCAGGCCGACTGAAAAAAGCGAAGGTAAAAAGTGTTGTCTTTGACAGAAATGGGTATAAGTATCACGGCGTTGTTAAGGCTTTCGCTGATGGTGCTCGTTCAGTAGGAATTCAATTCTAGGAGAGGGGTACATGGGAAGCTTTAAAGAGGGCGAAAAAGATTTTATTGAACATATGATTCAATTGAATCGTGTCTCAAAGGCTGTGAAAGGGGGAAGGAATATGTCATTTTCTGCCCTTGTTGTCACAGGTGATGGTAACGGCTCCGTAGGGTACGGCTTTGGAAAGGCAAACGACGTTACTGAGGCGATTAGAAAGGCTTCCAGTAAGGCAAAAAAAAGCATGATTAAGATCATCAGAAGTAAAAATACCATTCCACACCAAGTGACTGGTCGCTATAAGAGCTCTTCGATTTTGATTAAGCCAGCAGCACCAGGAACGGGAGTTATTGCAGGGGGAGCCGCTCGTGCTGTTTTTGAAGCAGCAGGAATTAAGGATATCCTTTGTAAGTCCCAAGGAAGTCGTAACAAAATCAATACCGTGAAAGGGGTCTTTGAAGGACTCTCTTCACTCTATGACGTTAAAAGTATTGCCGAGGCCAGAGGAAAATCTGTCCAAGAAATTTGGGGTTGATCATGGCAGAAAAGAGACAGATTCAATTCTCTTTAATTAAGAGTACAATTGGGGTCAAGCCTAAGCAGAGACGAACAGCGGTAGCTCTTGGTTTGACAAAGATTGGGAAGGTGGTTGAGAAGCCCGATACACCAGTCGTTCGTGGTATGCTCAAACGAATTTCCCATTTGATTCAGATTAAGGAGTCGTGATGAATATAGAATTAAGAGCTCCTAAAGGTGCAACCCGACGAAGAAAACGAGTCGGAAGAGGTCAGTCCTCTGGTTGGGGAGAGACGGCTGGACGTGGAGTTAAGGGTCAGAAGGCTCGCTCTGGCGGAAAGGTAAGAATCGGTTTTGAAGGGGGTCAGATGCCCCTTTATCGTCGTTTGCCTAGACGCGGTTTTTCTAACCATCCTTTCAAAAAAGTGTATACCATCGTTAAATTACCTCTTATCGAAAAGAACTTTGCTGAGGGTGATACGGTCAATTTTGATTCTCTTGTCCAGTGTGGAATTTTGAAAAAGAGCGAGAAATCTTTCAAGATTTTGGGTGGTGGCGAGCTGAAAAAGAAGTTGACGTTCCAAGTATCGTTCATTTCTGAAGGGGCTGCACTTATGATCAAGGAGGCGGGCGGTAGTGTTGAGATGCTAAATCCCACGGAGAGTAAAAGCGAGTAATGGCCTCTTTTTTAGACATCTTTCGAACTCCTAATTTGCGACAACGTGTCATTTATACAATTGTCGTTTTGATCGTTTATCGCATGGGAACGTTTATTCCAGTTCCTGGATTAAACGCATCCGTATTGGATGACTATTTTCGGAGCCAAGGCTCCTCTACTGGTCAGACGATCGTCGACTACTTTAACTTTTTTTCAGGCGGTGCGTTTGCAAATTTCTCTATTTTCATGCTCAGTATATTTCCCTACATTACCACATCCATCATTATGCAACTTCTTGTTGTTTTGATTCCTTCTTTGAAGGCGATCTCTGAAGATGATGGGGGACGAGCAAAGATTCAGCAGTTTACTCGGTTTGGTACTGTTCTTGTCTGTTTTGTTCAGTCGATTCCAGTGATTTGGTATATTCGACAGATAGCAGAACAGTTTCCTAGCGTGATCATAGGTGGTGGAGGGGTTACGTGGCAATTTATCCTCTTACTCGTTTTTATCGCTACCGTTGGAACTCTGCTCTTGGTCTGGATGGGTGAACAAATCACCGCCAGAGGAGTTGGAAACGGTGTTTCAATTATTATAGCGGTTGGTATTATCGCAAGAATTCCTAATGCCATGGGTCTTCTAGGAGCAAGTGTTCGAGGGAGTCAGTTAAATCCAGTCTTCCTTGTGATTGTCTTTCTTGTCTATGTCGCTGTGATCGTAGCGGTAGTTTATGAGCAGCAGGGACAGCGACGGATTCCAGTTCATTATGCGAAGCGGATCGTCGGTAGAAAGATGTACGACGGACAGAATGCGTATATTCCTTTTAAAATAAATCCCTCGGGAGTTATTCCCGTCATTTTTGCTTCCGCCTTGCTCCAATTACCAGTACAGCTATTATCGGGTGCTGGAGGAGGACGTTTTCTCTGGTTGAACGCCCTGTTAAACCCTCTCGGGTTTCCCTACATGGTAACGTACACTCTTTTGATTGTCTTTTTTGCCTATTTCTATACGATGGTTTCGGCCAACCCAGTAGAGATTGCCAGAAGAATCCGAGAGAACGGCGGAACCATTCCAGGAATTCGTTCGGAGAATACAGAGAGTTATCTTTCGAAAGTTTTAAACCGGATTATATTGCCAGGGGCTCTTTTTTTGGCCATGATAGCTATTGTTCCCGCTATCATCGTTAAGCTATTCAATTTCCCCGCTCAGGTCGCTTTTCTTATGGGTGGAACGTCCTTGCTGATTATGGTTGGGGTTGAGTTGGATACGATGTCCCAGATTGAAGGGCATTTAAAAACACATAATTATGACGGATTTTTGAAAAAGGGTAGAATCCGTTCGAGAAATTTGTAAATTAATAGAAGTATGGGTAGAGTTGAAGGGGATAGGTTGTGAAAGTTCGAGCGAGTGTAAAAGCGATTTGTGATAAGTGCAAGGTGATTAGACGACGAGGCGTTGTCCGAGTTATCTGTGAAAACCCAAAGCACAAACAGAGACAGAAGTAGGAGATAGTTGTTGTGGTACGAATTTCAGGTGTCGACCTACCAAGTAAAAATATCGGAATTGCTCTTACTTACATTGTCGGAATCGGCAGAACGACTGCCTTAAAGATCTGCGAAGAGCTTAAGATTGATCCCGTGACAAAGACCTCAGGTTTAGAGCACGAGCAAATAAGAGCGATTCAGCAGCTAATTGATGCCAAATATCGGGTAGAAGGGGCTCTCCGTAGTGAGGTTAGTCTCAATATCAAACGACTTATCGATATTGCGTGCTATCGTGGTCTGCGACATAGAAAGGGTCTCCCTGTTCGTGGACAAAAAACGAAGACTAACGCTAGAACACGAAAAGGGAAAGGCGTTGCGATAGCCAACAAGAAGAAGGCTTAAGCGAAAAATCTCGAACAGAATATGGTTTGCGTTATCTTCAAACCCTGTTTATCGAGTTTGACAAGAAGAAATTTTATAAATAAGATAACCCGATGTCCCTAGAGGATGGTGGTTACAAAATCGTTATTATTGAATCAGAGAGACCGAGGAAACTTGATGTGAATGATCCTTTTTAAAAGGGTCTCTCTTGGTTAGTAGAGGGGAAAACTTTTGGCTAAGGCGAAGAAACACAAGCAGTCGATCTCTGAGGGAAAGGTTTTCATACAGGCGACTTTTAATAACACAATGATCACTGTTACCGATTTATCGGGTGCGACCATTTCTTGGTGTAGTTCTGGAACTCTTGGCTTTAAAGGAGCTAAGAAGTCAACGCCCTACGCCTCTCAATTGGCATCGGAAACGGCATTGCGACCGGCAGTGGATCAGGGATTAAAGTCAGTACACGTCTATGTGAAAGGGCCTGGTATGGGTAGAGAAGCTGCTATCCGTGCTCTAGGTAGTGTTGGATTAAGAGTTCTTTCAATCAGTGATGTGACACCCATTCCTCACAATGGATGTCGACCCCAAAAGAGTCGAAGAATATAGAAAAGACGATTCTCTTGCGTGGTTCTTTTGAAAAAAGAGGCCAACTAAGAATTTTTGAGGGGGTTTCACTATCGCTGAAATTCTTTCTTTTAAATCGAAATCTGATTTTGTGAGGATCGATTTATCTATATACTGAGTGATAAGTACTAAAGGTTAGGGAGTTGGTAATGACCGAAAAGAATCTGCTAAAAGGATTTAAAAGACCTAGTAACGTTGTTTTTTCAACGCTAGAATCTGATGATAAATACGGGAAATTTGAAGCCGCTCCCTTTGAAAGAGGTTTTGGGCATTCGGTTGGTAATTCACTTCGCAGAGCCTTACTCTCTTCTATTCCTGGATACGCCGTTTCAGCGATTAAGATAACCTCTTTTAGCGAAAAAGGATCTGGAAAAGTATTGGATGCAGGGGGCAACCTTGTTGGTCCTAGCGTAGGAATTTCCAGCGAATATGAGCCTATTCCTTACGTCGTAGAAGATACAGCCATTGTTATTAATAATTTAAAAAAATTATCTCTTGCACTGCCAGATGATAAAGAAGAGATGACAATTACAGTTGGTTGGAAAGGGAAGGGAGTTGCAACGGGTGCTCTCCTAGAGAAGAATGGCATTATTGTTACCAATAAAGAGCAGGAACTTTTTACTGCGATGCCTGAAGCTGATTTAGAGATTGATATTCAGATTGATTGGGGGCGGGGATACGTTCCCTCGGAAGTCAATCAGAAATATATAGACGTTGTGGGAGTCATTCCTCTTGATGCCTTCTTTTCTCCTGTTAAGAGGGTTCGTTACACGACAGAAGACCATAGGGTTGGAAACCGTAACGATAACGATAAGTTGATTCTCGAAGTTTGGACGGATGGAACGCTCTCACCAACGGATGCAGTTGGACGAGCGGCAAAAATTTTAAAAGAGGGGCTGGATCCTTTCATCAATTTTGATGAGTCATTGGTGGTTGTCGATAAAGGATTTGACGAAGAAGAGGTGATGGTTAAGGCACTCCTCGCTACCCCAGTTGAAGAGTTAGAGCTCTCTGTTAGATCCAATAACTGTTTAAAAAATGCCAGTATTTTTACCTTGGGTGATCTCGTTAAGAAAACAGACGAAGAGATTGCACGGACGAAAAATTTTGGAAAAAAATCTTTGATGGAAATAAAAGATAAATTACGAGAGCGTGGTTTATACTTGGGATTAACCGACTACGCTGCCTTGAAAGAGAGTATTCGAGCTCGTTTAGAGCTTGAGAGACAGCAAAAAAAATCTAAAGGTGAATAGAAATGCATAATAGAATTGGATTTAATCGGCTGGATCGTAAACCGAGCCACCGTAAGGCACTCAAAAGAAATATGGCTCTCTCTCTCTTTCAGCACGAGAGGATTAAGACGACCGAGACAAAGGCGAAGGAGATTCGCCGGTTTATTGAAAAGATTATAACAAAGGCCAAAGTAGACTCTGTTCATACCAGACGGATCGTTGCCAAGGAGATTCAGAGTCGCTCTATTCTGCATAAACTTTTTACAGAGATAGCACCCTCTTATAGCGAACGACCTGGTGGATATACTCGTATTCTGAAGCTTGGTAAGCGAGCTGCGGATAGTACCGAGATGGTTTATCTTGAATTAGTCGATCGCTACATTCTTCCTACCGAAAACGAAGAAGTTGAAACGAGTGAGAGCGAGTAGAGATTTTTTATCAATCTTGTGAGAGTGTTGAAATTTTAGAAATGGCAACACTCTGAGAATGACCTTCAAGGGATTTTTTTGAGCTAATATTGATGAGTTTGATTCAATCTTTTTGTTGTCTGTGTCGTTTTTTTCTTTGGAAAATTTTCCACAAGGTGCGAATTTAAGAAATTTCTTTTTTTTCAATGTGAACTTTTCGTTTTTTTAATTTCCGATAAAATTCTTTTCTCATATGTATCGCCGATATACGTCGTTCCCATATATATCTTTGATATAGTGAGAGCTTGAAGCTTTACTCTCTGGTTTTGCTCGTTGTTCAAATAGGCAATGCAGAAGACGAAAGTTGTCTTCACACCTCTAAATTCTTAAGTTATAGCGGGATTTCTTTACCCTTTCACCTGTGTACTGCGAATTTTCTCATCTCTCTCTTTATTTTTTTCATGGTATTGCGTCACTTGATTTCTTTTGTGCATTGTCATTCTTCATTATATCTCTCATAAGAAATATTTTTTTTAGATGGTGCAAATATTGCATATTTTTCGTTTTGTCTCTCTCACGGTAGAGTACCTCCTTCCCAAAAAAGTTAAAAAATGGTAGAATGAGTAGAACACTGGTTGGTAAGTCTTTTTGTTTAGGCAATAAAAGTGTGGGACGAAGGTCTTTTTAGCTAGTTAGGTTGGTTTTAAAGATATTTTTTCTACAATACTAGTGTGGTGACTTCATTCGAATAACGAGTGAATATGTCGAGTGAATATGTATTATTTCGACTTCGATAAACAGGTGAAAACTTAGATTCGCCTGTGAGTACGAAGAAGCTCTGGAGGGGGGTGTTCTTAGCAACCCTTTTACGAGACGGTTCTTTTAGCGAAAGAATTTTTCTTTCTCTAGTCTGCTTCTTCTCGTACCGATAATTGTATTTGATTACCGATTATTAATGAACTTCTATAAATAACGCTCTCCTTATCTCGAGGATTGTTATTTGCTCTACTAAGTGGTTGTCTGACTTCAAAATGGGGTTTCGACGGTTAAAAAATTATTGTGAAAATTTAAAGAGAATATTTCAAGAGCGTATTGTTGCTCGAAGGAGATGTTTTAAAATGAAAAATATACTCAGCTTGTATCCTGTGAGATACTTGGCCTTTCTTTCTCTGCTTCTCCTTTTTCCTTTTGGGAACTTAACATTATCAGCACAGGGAGCACCTGCTGGAGGAAAGCCTGCGCAGGGTGGTGGACGTGCGGGAGGAAATGCCAAGCCAGGAAATGCCAAAGCAGGAAATGCCAAAGCAGGAAATGCCAAAGGAGGGAACCAACAACAGAGGGCTAGGCAACAAAGAGCGAAGCAACAAAGAGCGAAGCAACAAGCTGCTGCTAAAGCTAAAGCAGCGGCGGCAAAGAAAAAAGCTGAAGAAGACAAGAAAAAGAAAGATGCTGCTAAAGCTGATGATAAGGCAGCCATTACTATTTACGATACATTCCTTGGGCGTGATATCGAATATGTAAATCTTGTTACGTTGGGACAGTCAAAGAACGCCTTCTTTTTCGATCTTTCTTCGCTCTTTACTTCCATGAATATCTCTCCTGAAGGCTTTGATGATCAAGCTCCAGACTCTATTAGTCGGTTTGCTTTTCAGATTGGTTATGACCGTATGCTTGGGCCGATACAGTTATCTCTAAGGCCAGGGCTCATTTTTAATAGCTTTAAACGTGGTATTGAATATTATCTGGTTGATATCGGATTAGCGTATGTTTTTAGTAAGGGAGTTAATGGGCTAGGTGGCTATTTTGTCGGATTGAGCTTTGGTCTGACGATCCCTGGAAATGTAACCCCTTACCGAACTACGTCTCAAGGACCGAGTGTCCAAGAACGTGGGTCTGAGTATATAGGTAAATTAGGATTTGGAGGAGCCCTCGAGGCGGGGTATACCTTTATTCTAAAACAAGGAATTCTTATTCGACCCTATATTGGTATCGGCGTTTCTGCGACTCCTTACAATGCGATCGTTAACCCTAAAAAATTGATTATGACTCAGAATCCTATTTTTAATTCCAAGGAGATATCAGTTTCTGTCAAACCAGGATTAGACTTCGGGGTTGCTTTTTAGAGGTCTCCTAAATATTTAGCACTTAGAGGAACGCCTCTCTCTATTTTAATATAGAGAGAGGCGTTCTTGTGTTCGCTCGTTTCGCTAAAAATGCTCAGAGAATCGCTGGATGAATTTTTTTTCTGGAAAATATTTCCGCTTAAGTTCTGGCGTAGCATTTTTTTGTTTTCTTCTTTCAATCTCAGGCAAGCTTCGGTGTTCGGAGAAGATAAACTTTGAAAAGAAATTTTGAGTAAATTTAAGATGTGCGTTGAGAGTCCCTTTAGGAATTCCTATTTCTCGTGCTAAAAAGCTTTGAGAGACCGTAAGGTGACAGTTCTCTATTTTTTTGTTTAGATGAGTCAGTCGTTTGTTGAGCATCTCAATTTTCTCGCTATTGGGTGGTGCTTCTCGGTGTTCTTTTCTTAAAAGAGTGTCGAGACGATTCTTCCTGATGCAGTAATAGTCATAAATCCCCTTTCGTCGTTCCATCTCTTTTGATATGTTGGATGTAATTCGTTTTACGGCCTCTCTCTTCTGATCAAGCTCTCTCGAGATGAACTCTTGGGATAGATTGTCTAGTGGTGAAAATGTATCGAGCAGAAAGCAGAAAAGCCGTGTTTTCGCCAATTTTAAGTTGAGCTTCGAGTAGGTCAGCAGGTATTCTAGCAACTTTTCGGTTATACTTTCGATGGGGTGGTTTGGCTCGATAGCAATTGGCTCTCCCCCTCTCTGTCTCTTTGTTGGATTTTTAAAGTAGAGTGCGACGCAGTCGTTATTATCGAGAATAGATCTCTTTTCGAGGTAGAGAGAGCCACTATTGTCTGAGAGAAAAAGAGACTCTTCATTAAATTCTATCGCATGCCAATTTTCTTCAAGAGAGTGCGAAATCTTTTTTCGTTTTTTTCTCGTATAATCATAGTAACGCCAACGCACCACTTGATAGAGATAAAGCTCAAAGGGGACCTTGCCGGAATGTATTTCGACCCAGTGATGAACCTTGTCTAATATCTCTTCGGCAAACTCCGCTCCCTCCTCTTTTTCGTGAAAAACGGCGGCAGGAAAGAAGTACAAGTAACGGAAAATCGCTTTTTCTAGAATCGGCCACTGTGTTTCATCTTTTTTGTACTTTTCATGCAAGAGAGAGACTTCCTCTCTTAGCCCTCTAAAATCATTTTTCATAATCGTCTCCTTTATTTTTTTTCAAGGTATCAGTGTGCCTTCTACCTTTTTTCTTCTAAAAAAGAGAAGAAGTTGCACCATATCTTGCTCCTCCTCTTTTAAATTGACTTTTGTGTCGTGTTTTAAAATGCAAAAGTCATGCCAGTCTAATTTGAGAAAAGAAGAGGAATTTGAGCGAAAAGTAGTCCTTTCCTGAGATCGAAAATAAAAATAAGATTTAAATGCGAAAGAACAGCACGAGAGATAAGAGTGGATCTCAGAAATGCTCTCTTTTGTGTTGAGAAGTGGCTAAAATAGGGAAAATGACTGGAGCGAACGGAAGAATTTATGAGATAATTTATTAAAATTGTATATTTTCCTGTCTTATCAAAAAAAAGGGAGGATAATCGCCTCTTTTTGACGTGGATATTTACGTTAAGATGTTGCGATTTCTGAGATATAGGGGATGTTATTTGATGAGAGGCTTTGTCATCGATAGCTTTTATCTAAAATTTCTCAGGAAACAGATCTGAGTAGAAGTGAGAGAGGTTTCAATTTTGACAGGGAGTTCGAAACGTTGAGTGAGGATTTGATAGCTAGAGGGCGAGAAGTTTGAACTACTCAGAGAAAGTTCGCAGAGAAAAGAGGAGTCGTGAAAAGAACCTCTTTTTATTTCTCACTCGATTTTTGATATATATTTTGACATACATTGTGGCGTTTATGGCGTGATTTGAAAAAATGCGATGAGTCTTGATAGAAAAATCTCCCCTTTTCCCCATCGCAGGGAGAGATTACGAAAAAATTGATACCTTTATGAGCAGAAATGATCGATAGGGTTAGAAAGGAAGAGTGATTTCTCGTATTGTATTGTATTGTATTGTATAAAAGGGTACCTCTAAAAAACCTTTTTTTCAGTTCCTTGACTTGCCAAAAAATATCTTCGTTATTTTCTGAAATCAACTTTTTAGAGGTACCCCAGAGAGAGAATGTTTCTGTATACGGTGTCACTCTCTGATGCAAATAGATCTTTCGAGAGAGGAGTTGGAGATGCGATTTCTTATTTTAAGAAAAACCTCACTGTTTTTAATTCTTTTAGTTCTCTCACTCCCTTCTCTCTCTGGAAACGTTGCCTTTGTTTCACCCGTTGAGAGTAATGAAGAGACACAGGCGTTTGCTGGATACTTAAGAAACCCATACGGAGACGTCGCTATCGCCGATATCGTTCTTCGGATTTACTTCTACTCTCCTCCCGCAGATGTAACGGAAGAGAATGGTGGGAATCCCTATGATCCAGAGTTTTTACTCTTTAGTGAAGATTTTCCTTTAGCGGATATTGTCCTTCCTAAGAACTCTTTGCCTTTTTTTCTCGTCTCTAGAGTCCCCGAAGATACCCCATATAGCTACTATCAGGTAGATTATGCTAGGTATACGATTCGCGCTCTCTCTCAAACACCAAAATGGAAAGTGGAACAGTTGGTGAAGGTGAAGGGGGCGCAACTCGATATGAATACCTATCGAAGCTCTTTTCTTAACGATAGCTTCTATGAAGCCTCTTCTGCGACGGCCAGTCTTCTCTTTTATTTTTTTACGGATGGGGGAGTTCAAGCACTTAAATATTACGTTGAAGTCCAGTATGATGAGAAAGTGAAACCTTTTGAACGAAAGGAATTTCTTATTAAGATACCCAAACGATTCCAGTTGGGTAAATACTACGAATTGATTGTGACGGGTCGGGTTGATCTGAAACGACTTTTCGGGTCAAAAATTTTAGACTCTTACGATGTTGATCAACTTTAAAGTGCTGGCAGGAAACTCTCTTTCGAAAACTCTTTCGACACTCCTTAAATGTCTCTTGGACGGTTCTTTAACGGTTCTTTAACGGTCTTGAAAGATTGGAGAATGGTATGAAATCACGGTTCTATTTTAGCTCTCTCTTTATCTTTCTGACTCTCTCTTGTCAAGAATCGGTACAGCTGTATCAAAAGCAGGACTCTCTTTTGGATACCGCCCTTAGTCTCTCCTTTTATCAGACACGGGAAGAATCCTATGATCCAGACTCTCTCTTGGATGAGAGCTTTCTCTTTATCGAAGATTTTAATAAAAAAATATCTAGTTACGCTGAGGATGAGAGTGAAAACGGAACGGTTCTCTCCCTGAATCAGAGAGCGGGGGAGGGGTGGGTCTCTCTCTCGCCCGAGACGATGGAGTTACTTCTTTTTGCCCAAAGAGAGTACTTCTTGACGGAAGAGAGATTGAATATCATGCTGGGTCCTCTCATTAGAGAGTGGGCGATAGGGACAGAGAATGAGCATTTACCTTCACCAGAAGCTGTTAAGAAAGCTCTCTCCTTTAGTCAATTTTCTGATCTAGTTTTAGATGAGGAAAATGGACGGGCTCAATTAAAACAGAGAGAAAATCTCATCGATACAGGGGCGATCGGAAAGAGTTTTATTGCGGATAATTTAAGTGATTGGCTAAAAGAGAGAGGAGTCAAAAATGCGATTCTTGACTTCGGGGGAAATCTTGTCTTGTGGGGTTCGAAAGGGGGAGCTCCTTTCCGAATCGGAATTCAAACTCCTTACCCAAACCCTGAAGAGAGCTACATAGCGATTCTCTCTCTTACCGGAGATAAGAGAGTCTCGACCTCTGGGAATTATCAGAGATTCTTCGTGGAAGAGGGGGTACGCTACCACCATATTTTTGATCCGAAAAATGGGTATCCGACCGAAAATTCACTCCTCTCCGTAACGGTTTTGGCTCCCTCTTCGATCGAGAGTGACGCTCTTGCGACAGCTCTTTACATCTATGGAAAGAGTACCCCGCCTCCTTGGCTCCCCGCCGGTGTCGATCTGTTGATCGCCGAGAGGGAGGGAGAGTTGATTAATCTCTATGTCAGTGAGGCGATTTTCCCCTACGTAGAGGTGACGAGTGATGAGGTGACTCTCATTCCTCTTGAATCCAATCTTGAGTAGAGGTGGTGTTTAAACCGCCTATCTTTTTCTACCTTGTCAGCTGAAATATAACACTCGACTTGGTCTTAAATACCTTCAAATTCGAAGAACATCTTCCAGCTGGCCATTCGCAGTAGAATCTGGCGAATGATAGAGAGAAATTGCATTTTATCACTATAAACGGCGACTCTGAGCAAGCTTCCCCGAGGAAGATTGTACTGTAAAATCTCTTTGTCTAGTTCAAAAAAGACGAGGTAACGTTCACTCTCTTTCTCTGGTAGTATCTCAAAAAGATTTCCGCTTCCTTGAAGTTCTCCGGCTTGAATGGCTGAGAGAACACGGGTAACGCGACCTCGAAAAACCCTTCCAGGAAGAGCGGGAAAAATGGCCTCAACGGGGAATCCTGGTTTTATATTCTTGAGTGCAATTTGGCGAAAGGCCGCCCCGTAGATGGGTTTTTCGTCGGGAATAAAATTCAGAAGAGGACCGAGGTTCAGGGGTAAAGACATCATTCCACGTCGAACTCGCATCTGTGTCACGATTCCATCGCTAGGAGCACGTACAACGGTGTGCTCTAGGTTAAATTTCGCCTTTTTGAGTTCGGCTTTTGCTTTATCTACGTTCTGTTGGTAGAGTTGAACCTCGTAGAGGCGACCAGCCCCCTGTTTGTATAGTTCGATCGAATCTGCGAGTCGTTGTTGATTAAACGCAAGATCGGCTCTCGCACTCTCTAAACTCGCTTCAAAGGGCGTTGGATCAATTTCGTAGAGCATCTGCCCTTTTTTGACGGAACGCTCCGCCTCTTCGATTCCTACTTTTGTGACAAGACCGCGAACTTGACTCAGTATCTGGACGGAGACAAAGTAGTTTCTCGCTTGAGTTGAGTAGGGTTGGTAATACGCCATGAAAGAAAAAATAGAACCTAGCAAAAAGAATCCGATAAGAACCGTGGTGGTGACATTCCATTTATTGACTGAAATCTTAAAAACTTTGTAGACAACGATAACAATTGAGAGGTATAGAAGAGCAGATAATATATCCATGCAGAGGGTTCCTTTTTATTTTCAGTTCCTTGACTTGGCAAAAAATATCTTCGTTATTTTCTGAAATCGACTT